>DAIUET010000088.1:0-10825 GCA_036845045.1 Gemmatimonadaceae bacterium
CGACGTGTCGTGCGGTTCCAGCCAACCGCTTTGTCCGATCGGAACGATGCCGGCATCTTGAGAATGTTGTCGTCGACGACGGACAGCACTGCTGCGTCGGCCAGGTCGGCGCGCACGTCGGCGATGACCTTTGCCGGTCGGCGGGCGCGCGGCGCGTGGACGCGGTTCGTCAGCAGGATGACGAACAGCTCGCGGTCGGGATCGATCCAGAGCGACGTGCCCGTGAACCCGGTGTGGCCATAGGCGCGCTCGCCCATGTGCACGCCGGCAGTTCCCTCGCCGTCCGACGTATCCCAACCCAGCGCCCGCCGTCCGGAAGCACGCTGCGTAAACCGCACCACTGCCGAGTCGCTCACGATGCGCACGCCGTTCAACGTGCCGCGGTTGAGCATCATCTGGGCGAACAGCGAGAGGTCCGCGGCGGTCGAGAAGAGCCCCGCGTGGCCGGCGACGCCGCCCAGCGCCCAGGCGCTTTCGTCGTGCACTTCACCCTTGATCGGGTAACCGCGCGGCGACGAGACCTCTGTCGGCGCGATCCGATCACGCTCCGCGGCCTCGGGCCGGAAGCGGGTGTCGTTCATGCCAAGCGGCTCAAAGACGCGTTCCTCGAGGAAGGCGTCGAGTCCCTGTCCCGCGATCGCCTCGACGGTGAATCCGAGCACGTCGGCGCCGAGGTCAGAGTAGACCTGGCACGCGCCGGGGTTGCAGGCGAGCGACGTGGACATCACCAGGTTCCGCGCTTCCCACGGGCTGCTGGCGAGCCGCCGGAGATCGCGGCCGGCGGGGAGGCCGCTGGTGTGCGTAAGGAGGTGGCGAACCGTGACCGCGTCCTTGTTGCCGCCCGCGAAGGCGGGGAGGTACTTCGAGACCGGTGCGTCGAGCTCGAGACGCCCTTCGTCGTAGAGGATCATTGCCGCCGTCGCCGTCCCCACGACCTTGGTCAGCGAGGCGAGATCGTAGATCGACTCGTCGGGGACCACGGCGGGGCTCGCGGCGGTCCAACCCAGGCGGCCATACCCCTTCTCGAACACCGAAAAGCCCCGGCGGCCGACAACGACCGAAGCACCGGGGTATCCGCCGGCGGTGATTCCGCGCCGGACAATGCGGTCGATGGTCTCGAGTCGGGCTGCCGACATCCCGACGGACGCCGCCGGACGGGCGGGAAGCCCGTCGGAGGGTGCGAACGCGATGGCGAGCGCCGAGAGGGTAGCGAGCAACTGGTGTCCTGCGTTAACGACTACGACGAACAGCGCTGAAAATCTGAAGCAAAAGTCGAGCCGGCATCATACGGCTCTGCCGGCTTGCCGGGCTCGCATCTTAGTGCGTTGGTGCTGAAAAGGTTCCGCGGTGCTCCCTAAAGTGACGTCTCCGGTCGTCCCATGTTCGCCGGACGCGGCCTTAAATAGGGAAATGCAAGAAGTCTGTCAAGAAGAAAACTGAGCCATTGGAGGAGGATCCGCGCGGGCATCCTCTTGCAGCAACACGACTTGGGTGCTGGTATGTAACACTGACCCCTGAATTGTGCCATAGGTCACAGATCCGGCGGATCGGCAACCACCAGACGCCCGCCTGTGACCAAGACATCGACCGCCATGGCGACGGACTTTCTGACGATCCAGCGAGCAATCGAGGGTGACGAGCGGGCGCTGCGAGCCCTTTGGTCGCAGCATGCGCCGCACATCGATGCCGTCGTCAGGCGCCTGGCTGGAGATCCGGACCTGGCAGAGGACATAGCCCAGGAAGTCTGGATCCAGATCTTCCGGGCGCTGCCGTCGTACCGTGGCGAGTCGCAATTCGGTACGTGGGCTCACCGGATCGCGGTAAACCGGACGCTCAACGCGCTCCGTCGGACTCGACGGCTCACAAAGATCGAGACCGACATGGACGAGGACACCGTGGCGGTGGATCACGGTGGAGACCGGGCAATGCTCCGCTCCGTGATCGACGCCGCGGCGGCGCAGTTGTCGCCCGGCGCACGGACGGTGTTTCTGATGCACGATGTCGAGGGGTACACGCACGAAGAGATCGCGGCGGAGCTGGGCATCACCGCCGGAGGATCGAAGTCGCAGTTGTTCAAGGCGCGGGCCAAGCTCCGTCGCCTGCTCGCGCATGTTGTCGACGCACCACGGACTGACACGGGACAGGAAAATGCAGCACCTGGTTATTGAACGGCTGGCGGAACTCGCCGATGGCGAGCCGACGGCCACTGAACTCGATCACCTCGCGGCGTGCGCGATGTGCTCGGCGGAACTCATCGCCTACCAGCGGGTGGTCGCGATGGCGGCCGACGAGCGTCGTCGCATTGCGCCGCCGGTCACGAACTGGGGCGCTCTCAGTACCGAGCTGCGCCAGCAGGGCGTCATTACCACGCGCGCCGAAGCTTCGGCCCGCCGGGCCTTGATGGCGCGCCTCACGCGCGGCGCGTGGCAGGCGGCGGCCGGCATCGCCATCCTGGTCACCGGCATGGTCACAGGCCGCCTGACGGCGGGCATGCCACTGCGCTCGGCGCTCGCGTTAGGCGCCGACTCGCTGCCCGGCGCGCAGGTCGCCGTGAACCCCGATGACTTTGCCTCGACGGCGGCGGCCATGCAGGTCCTGCAGCGCGCGCAGCAGGAGTACGAACGCGCGGCGCTGTATCTCGCCAATCACGACACCAGCATGGTCGAAGGCGCGACCGAGGCGTACCGCACCACGCTGGCGGCGCTCGACGAGATGGCGGAAACCTCATTGCGGGCGCTCAATGAGGCGCCGGCCGATCCGATCATCAACCAGGTCTACTTCACCACGCTCGGCGCCCGGAACATGACGCTGGGCAAGCTGGCCACGGCCCTTCCGGTCGGGTCCAGACTGTCGCGCTTCTAGGAGTGCCGTTGTTCATGCGGAGTCAGAACGGGGAAGGGAAGACATCGCACCGCCGGCGTCCGCTGGCGGCGCGCTACGCCTGCCTGCTGCCGGCGGCGCTGTTCGCCGGACCGCTGGCGGCACAGCAGTCACGCGAGGCAGTCGTCACGCGAACCGTATCGGTCTGGCAGAAGGACGTCGATCGCCTGAAGCAGGAGCTGATAACGCAGCAGAGCCTCGAGCGGTCGCTGTACCGCAGGCTCGCCGAAGTGGAGATGCGCAAGCGGTCCATCGCCGCCGATTCCCAGCGGGCAGAACTCGAGGTGGAATCGCAGGTCCTGTTTGGCCGCATGCTCGAAGCCTCGCTGGAGCAGGGGAGGATCAAGCGCCGGATCGAGACACTGTGCGCGGCGGTGCAGAAACCCAAGGGATGGCTCGGTGTGGTGACGACCGGCTTCCAGTTGCAGGACCGGCGCGGCGATGGCACGACCTCCATCCGCTTTCTCGAACCTCCGGTCGTGGCGTCGGTCGATCCCGGTTCGCCGGCGGAACGCGTCGGGGTGCGCGCGGGGGACGTGCTGCTGGAAATCGGCGGTCAGAATGTGCTGAACTCGAATATCGTCTTCGCCGAGCTGCTTCATCCCGGCAGGGAAATCCTGATCAAGTTGCAGCGGGCCGGTGAGACGGTGACGTACCAGCCGACGGTGGAGCCGCTGCCTGACGTGACGGCGACGCCCTGCTCGTGGGTCGATCCGGGAACGGCGTACGTGCTGGCGCCGATGCCGGCACAAGCGCCGACGGTCGTTCGGGTGGAGGGTCGGAACCCGGATGGCACGCGGAAGATGACCTATGCCTTTGCCCAGCAGCGTCGGGACAGTGGGGTGGTCCGGGGAGTCGCTCCGACCACGCCAACCACGTCCGGCGTTTTTGCCGGGCCGATGGCGCAATGGTACAGCGGTGGGGTCAGCTCACTGGCCGGGCTCCAGCTCGTTGTGCTGAGCAACGAGTCGAGTCGGGCGTTCGGGGTGTCGCACGGGATCCTGGTGAACCAGGTGGCCCCGGGTCCCGGTCGCGATGCAGGGCTGCAGGGTGGGGACGTGCTGGTGTCGGCGGACTCGATCGAGCTTCGCTCGATCCGTCAGTTGGCGTCGGTGATCAGCCGCGCCAGCGATCGTCGCGTGACGCTGGTCGTCGTCCGGGACCGGAAGCGGGAGACGTTGCAGTTGCGCTGGTAACAGGCAGTTCGCCCAAACCCTGAACCACAGGGGAGGACGTGACGTGATCGCATCCCGGCGCTGCACCTCGAGTCTGAGGGGTCCGAAGCACTGACACGACTCCCGTAGACCCGAAAGAACACAGCGCGGAGGTGGCGATGCCCCTCCGCGCTTGGGCTTACCGGCTCGCGGACGATCGCCGCGGGCTCTCGCTTTCGCTCAGGCGTCCCGCCGGCAACCGGTACAACAGCTGCGCGGTCGCCCGATCGGCTGTGGACAGGTCGCGAACGCGGACCTTGGGCGCCATGATCGACGTGGTGTCGGTGGTGTGGTCCAGCCCCAGGAGATGTCCGACTTCGTGCATCGCGATGGCGCGGATCGACGTGGAGTCGAGTACCTCGCCGGAGTGATGGTGCACGGCCAGCTGGATGCTGGCATCGATGATCCACCAGTGCTCATCGTGCGCCCACAGCGTCTTGCCGCTGATTGACTCGGGGAAGCGGTCCACCCAGGTCACCCGGACGTCGGCCACGGCCGAATCGACGACGAACGTGAACGGGACCGGGATCCCCGCCCCGGACCATTCCTCAAAGGCGCGACGGACCACCGGCACGTTGGCCGGGTCGAAGCCTTCGTGGCGCGTCGCGGGCTGTACCCAGACGCGCAACGGGTTTCCGGCGCGGTCGGGCCAGCGCGCGAGGGCCGAGTCGTGCGACACGACGACGTCGTTGATGTAGGTCTCCTGGCCCGAGAGCTCGATCCGATGGCGGACTTCCGCCTTGCTCCTGGGGATCCGCGCCGGAGCCGCGGGACGGCGGGTGGCGGTCACGGAGTCGGAGGGGAGGGCCGCGGTATCGACGCGGGCGATCCCGAAACTCGCGGTGCGATTGGCACCGGAGTGCGCGCGCGTCGCTAACGCTTCACGCGCTACGAAAGCGCCCAGCATCGTGAGCGCAGATGCTACCACGAGGTCGAACCGTTTCATCCAGTTGTCAGTCTGCGGCCAAAATCCGATTCGACCGGCGCGGCAATGTCATTGGCAACTCCCCGTTCGGCAAGAGCGAATTTTCGAATTGCCAGTTTTCATCGACGTGCAGGATGAGACCCGACTCATTCCGGCCGACAAAGGGTGAATCGGGCGCTCAACACAGGACGACCGTCCTGTCTTCGACGTTACGAATCCGGTTAGGCAAGTGACGGGCCAGTTGTGGATCGTGTGTCCGGAAGCGCAAAACGCAGAGCAGGAACGGACTTCGGCTTCTGTCGACGAGTGGTGTGGCGGCGCCGCAGTGGGTGTTGCTTGCGGTGCGTGTGCAACGACGAGTGAGCCCGGGACGACGGGCGTCGGGCTTCAGCCCTCGCTCTTCACCCGCTCCGGCGCCGCGACGCCCGGCGTGTGGTCCCCGTGAATCGCCGCCGCAATCTCTTCGAGCACTATCGCGTCCGTTTCCTCGAGGGCACGAGCGCGCAGCGCGTCGAGTGCCTCTGGCGTCCCGATCGCGCCGAGCGCCCAGGCGGCGTGCGCGCGGACGACCGGATCCGGCTCCGCCCAGAGGCATTCCGCCAACGCCTCAACATCCCCGGGGGCTCCGCGATTTCCCAGCGCGATGGCGGCGTTGCGCGCCAGGCCCTGTCGCCCGGCGCGAGTGACCGCGGTGCCACCGAAGCGCCGCTGAAACGCGGCGCTGTCCATGCGCAGGAGTGCAACCGGATCAGGAGATCCCTCAAGGCTGCCCGTCGTGAGCTCCGGGTCCCGAGCCTCGCGCGCGAACCGGACGTTCCACGGACAGACGTCCTGACAGATGTCGCACCCATATACCAGCGTCCCGATGGCGGGGCGCCATTCAGCCGGTATGCCTCCACGCTTCTCGATGGTGAAGTAGGAGATGCAGCGCGTGGCGTCGAGCACGCCCTCATCGGCGATGGCGGAGGTCGGACAGGCATCGATGCAGCGGCGGCAGGTCCCGCAGTGCTCCTCGCCGAAGGGTGGATCCGGTGCGAGCTCGATGTCGACGAACAGGGCGCCCAGAAAGAGGAACGACCCGCGCTTCGGGTTGATGAGCATCGTGTTGCGGCCGAACCATCCCAGGCCGGCGAGGCGCGCGAGGTCGCGCTCGAGGATCGGTCCCGTGTCGACGTAGGGACGTCCTGAAACGCGCGCGCCCGTCTCGGACTCCAGCCATTTCAGGAGGCTCCGCAACCGCTCCTTCATCACACCGTGGTAATCGGGGCCGCGGGCGTAGCGCGCGAGCGTTCCCGCGGGCTGGCGACCACCATAGTCGAGGGCGACGACGATCGCCGACTTCGCCCCCCGGTGCGGAAGGCGCGTGTCGCGACGCAGAGCGGCGTCGCGGCGGAGCCATCCCATCTCGCCGGCCTGGCCACGCTCGAGCCACTGCTCGAAGGCGGGGAACGTCCCGACCGGGCCCAGTCGCGCGATGCCGGCCAGATCGAAGCCTAACGCGTAGGCCTGGGCCTTGATGCGCCCGGAGTCCGGCGCCGGGCGGGGGGTCGTCACCGCCGGCCGGCCCATCGGGCGTAGCGGATCACGTCCTCCACCGGGGGAACGGCGCGCTCGTCGCCGTAGGCCGTGTACATGCGCCACCGGGTGTAGTCGCCCGAGGGCACCGGAAGGAACGGCGGCCGGAGGAACCAGCGACGCGCGCGGAACCGCCAGGACAGGCGGAGGAGGTCGCGGGCCAGCGCAGGAGACGTCACGGCGCGGATCGTGAGCCCGAGCATCAGGGCCCCCCATCCGTGTTTCCGCGCCGTGGTCGTCTCGCGTGTCACTCCGCTAGCGCGTGATGATCTGGATGACTTCCAGGACCCGCGATCCCCACTTCGTCTGTGCCTCGGACCGGGTGAGGTACCGGATCTCGGCCGCGGTACTCACCGGCTGGCTGCGGAGCATGTCGTACCCGCCCATGATGTCGTTATTCACGACGATCGTCACCGCGGTTGGCCAACCGGGGCGGAGCTGCCGGATGAGGTCCGGGAGAGACGGCGCGGTGCTTTCCCGGATTTCCTGCGAGCTGATGACGTTCGTGCGCCGCACGGCCGTCCGGGCCGTCGGCGCCTGGTCACCGGCAGCCGTTCCGGAACTCGCGCACCCTCCAGCAACGATCGCGAGGCCTAACGCCAGTGCTGCAATTCGCATGACTCTCTCCTGTGGTGCCGGGGCGCAGCGCGCGTCCCGTTTCGATGAAGGTAATTGAATCGATCCGGCGGTCGACCTACCGCTTGGTGGTAACAAGAATAACCCCGCTGCTGTGGCCGGTTCCGTACCGCGTGGTGGCGTCGCGTGCGTTCAGGAACCGGATCTCCTTCACCCGGTTCGACGGAATATTGACGAGACTCTGGACGTCCCCGAGCCGGACGTCGTCCATGTAGACCACGATGGGGATCGTCGTCGCCCGCATCCCGTCCGATGACACTCCGCGGGTGACGGTCATGTTGGGTCGCAGGTTCTGCACGATCTCCAGCGCGTTCTGGTACGCCGCCGAATTGATCTCATTCTCGAGAATCACGTCGGCCGAGCCGCGCACTCGCGTGGTCGTCGACGTCTGTGCGGTGCCGCCGGCCCCTCCACCGCAGGCGGCAATGGCCAGGAGGGTCGCGCACATCAGCGCTCTGCGCATTGTCTGCTCCTCGCCCCTCGGGGCGCTGACAAGAGTCATCGTGCGGAATCGAGTACGCGGCACAGGACGCGGAAGAGGTCCGCGGTCCGCCGCGGCCTGCCGGGAAAGGCACGGTTGACTGTAAGTGGCACCAGCATGTGCGCCGCGTGCAAGGCCCCGTGGGACGACACGTGATCGATCGGCTCGTAGCGCCGTCGGAGGTCCCAGCCCGGTGACGCGCTGATCACGAGGTCACCGGAGCGCTCGGCCGGGACCAGCCGGTGCAGTTGGGTAACGCCGTCCGGATACGGGCTCGCCACGGTCCGCTCGTGGATCGAATCCTCACACAGCTCCTCGAATGGCTCGACGCAGAGCGGATTGCCCGTCACGGGCCGGTACGAGATGCCACGGTGCATCATCACAATCAGCGCCTGTTCTCCCCGCCGGTGCACTTCAACCGCGGTCTGCGACCGCCGCATGGCGACCAGGTCGACCGCCGGATCCGACCAGAGTCCCCGGAGACGAGGCATCCACTCGTTCGCGATGGCGGGCCAGTCGCGTCGTGCGTTCAGGCCCAGGTACACGTGCGCCATGCAGTTTCCGCTCACCATTACCGCGGCCTCGGAGCGATCGGGCGCTGTCCACGGATGCGAGCGCACCCTGACGCCAAGGTCCCTCATCTCCTGCGCCAGGTCGCGGTGTTGCGTCACGGGCGAATGGCCATGGTCGCTCACGACCCACAGGTGCATCCCGCTCCATCGCCCGTCATGCTCGGCGTCCCGCCGTATCGCAGCGGCGACATGGTCGACGAGCCTGAGCGAACGACGCACACCCGGCGACTGCACGCCGCCGGCGTGTGCCGCCTTGTCGCCCGCGGTGAATGCCGCGAAGACAAAGCGTGGCCGCTGGCGCCGGATGCGCGCGATGAGTCGTTCGGCGAGTTCCTCCTCGATCCGGGACCACCGGGCGACATCGCCCATCACGTGCGCGCGGGCGACACTGGCCGTGTAGAGGATGCCCCGGTCGAGCTGATCCTGGCGGGGCAGACCGCGGGTGATGATCGATGCGGCGCCTAACGCCTTGCCGCCGGCCAGCTCAAACGCCACCGGGATGCCGGGCGCGAGGTCGTCATTCATCCGCCTGATCTGCGGGCCGACGTAACTGCGCGAGTGGCCGAGCATGGCCGGCAGCCGTCGCGAGCGGTCGTACCAGCGCAGTCCCGGAATCCCGGCCTCGGCGGGATGTCGGCCGGTCAGCATCGGGAGGTAGGCCACTCCCGTGACTGACGGGAACACGGTCGTGACCACATGGCGGCCGCCCGCATCGCCCATCGCCGCAAGTTCAGGCACGTCGCCGGCACGGATGGCGTCGTCCAGCGCCGACGGTGTCAGGCCGTCCGCAACGAGGATGATGACCGACGACTCACGCACGCGGGTTCCACAGTGATTCGCTGGCGCTGCTGCCCGTCGGGTGCCTAAACTCAGGCGACGAGAACCAGCCTCCTGCCGCGCCGGCGCGGCTTCCTACACACGAACGCTCGATGAGCAAGCGCAAGCAACGGGACGGCTCCAATTCCGCAGGTGCGTCCCAGCGCGGGGAAGAAAAGCGCAGGCGTTCACGAAACTCGAAATCGCGCATCGACCCCGATCGTCGCGCTGATGCCGAGAAGCGGGCCCTGGAAGGGCTGAAGGAGCGGACGGAGGCGGGACACCTGCTCGCCGGCCGAGCGCCGCCATCGCAGGGCGCCGCACCACGTACCAGCGGTGCGCACCGCATCGTCGACTCGTCGATCCGCGATCCGGTCGCGCTCACGGAAGACGCGAAGCTCCTGCAGCAGCCGGGCGCGCCGGAGACCTTCACGCAAACCGATCCATGGCGCGTCCTGCGTATCATGGGCGAGTTCATCGAAGGGTTCGACGTGCTCTCCACGGTGGCGAAAGGGGTCGCGTTCTTCGGCTCGGCGCGCACGGGGCCCGATGACCCGATGTACCAGGCGGCGCAGGAGACCGCGCGGCTCCTGGCGGCGGCAGGGTATGACATCATTACCGGCGCCGGTCCCGGCGTGATGGAAGCCGCCAACAAGGGCGCGAAACTCGCGGGAGGTCGCTCGATCGGGTGCAACATCGAGTTGCCCTTCGAACAGGGAACCAATCCGTACGTCGATACCGTCGTGCACTTCCGGTACTTCTTCGTCCGGAAGACGATGTTCGTCAAATACTCGAACGCGTACATCATCTTCCCCGGCGGTTTCGGCACGCTGGATGAGCTGTTCGAGGCGCTCACGCTCATCCAGACGGGGAAGATCAACCAGTTTCCGGTCATCCTGTTCGGCCGGCACTACTGGGCCGGGCTGGTGCGTTGGCTTTCGGCCCGCGCGCTTGGTGAACGGAAGATCTCGCCGGGTGACATGGATCTGGTGCTGCTCACCGACGATCCTCAGGAAGCGGCCGCCGCGGTGATCGCGGCCTTCGAGTCGCACCGGCATCCCACGCGGAACGCGGTGTGATCGACCCACATCCAGGGCACCAGGAATGAAGAAGAAAAGGAAACAGTCGCAGGCGCCGACGCAGCCGGTCCGCGATCTCGGGCTCAAGGCATCGCGCGTGGGGAAGCACGTCAAGCGCGCGACGGCCGGCGGCCCGAAGGCCGAGCAGAAGCGCGCGGCGGAGGAGCGCGAGAAGGTCGGCGCGGCGCACACCGCGAAGGAGCGGAGCCGCTTTCTCAGCGGGACGCCCATCGATCCGCGCCGCATCGACGGCAGCGAGCGCGTCGTGGACCTCATCGACGGGACGTTCCTGGCCTACAACGCGGCACGGCTGCGCGAGGCGTGCCAGCTGTTCGTCGACAAGATGCTGGACAAGGACGTCACGGTGGGCCTGACGATGACGGGGGCGCTCACACCGGCGGGCCTGGGGATGGCGGCGGTGATTCCGCTCATCGAGGCCGGCTTCGTGGACTGGATCATCTCGACCGGCGCGAATCTCTACCACGACACGCATTTCGGGCTGGGCCTGTCGATGCACCGGGGGAATCCGCAGACGTCGGACATCGTGCTGCGTGAGGAGGGCGTGGTCCGGATCTACGACGTGTTCTTCGATTACGACGTGCTGCTGTCGACCGACGCGTTTTTCCGGCAGATCATCCAGGGGAAGG
>DAIUET010000089.1:0-10666 GCA_036845045.1 Gemmatimonadaceae bacterium
ACGAAAGCGCAAATGGCATTCCCGTCCCAGATGAAGGCCGATTCCCGCGATCCCGGTTTCACGCGCGATCGTCCGCCTTCCCGCGGTCACTCGCGTTCCTCCTCCAGCAGGCGCTCCAGCCGCTTGATCATCCCGGCCAGTTTGAACAGCGCCGCCGACGCCCGCAGGGATTCGCGGTGGGGACGTGCCGGATATCCGGACCACGTTTCGCCGGCGGGAATGTCCCCGAAGACGCCCGCCTGAGCCGCCACGCGGGCCCGGTCGCCTATTTCGAGGTGGCCGCGGATTCCCGCCTGCCCCGCCAGGACGACCCCGTCCCCAACCCTCGTCGATCCGGCGAGGCCGACCTGCGACATGATGAGGCAGAGCTTTCCCACCGTGCAGTTGTGTCCCACCTGGACCAGGTTGTCGATCTTGGTGCCGGTGCCGATGACGGTATCGTCGATGCTGCCGCGATCGATGGTGGAATTGGCGCCAATCTCCACGTCGTCGTGAATGATGCAGCGGCCGACGTGCGGGATCTTCTGGTGGGCGCCGCCGGCAAAGACGTAACCGTAGCCGTCGCCTCCGATGCGGACCCCCGCATGGGCAATGACCCGATCCCCCAGTGTCGCGCCCGGATAAAGCGTCACGCCGGGATAGAGGTGGCAGGACGCACCGACCGAAACCCCGGCACCGATGACCACATGCGCATCGATGACCGACGCATCGCCAACGGTGGCCCCGTCACCCACGACCGCGCAGGGACCGATACTGACCTCCTTCCCGAGCCGGACACCGCGCCCGAGCACCGCCGTCCGGTGAATACCAGCCGCGGCACGGGGGAGGACGTACAGACGCGGCAGGATGCCTAACAACGCTTCGAGCGGCTTCCCGACGATGACCATCGCCTGCGCCGCCCCCGGCGTCGCCGCCAGCTCCGGGGTCACCAGCAGGACGCCCGGATTCCGTTCCGTCAGGAGTGATGCATAACGCGAGGTGGCGAGGAACGTCAGGTCGCCCGGGCCCGCCCGGTGGAGGGGAGCGACCGCGGTGACCCGTGCGTCCGCATCACCTCGCAGTTCGCCGCCGGTCGCCGCTGCAATGTCGGCAGCGGTGAGAGTGCGAACACCCTCACCGCTGTGATTCGTGCCGATCTCGTTGCCTGCCCTGCTCACCGCGTTGGCGGCTTCGTCGGGGGCTTGGTTATTCCGGCGGGTGCCGGCCTCGTCGCGCCGGCCTTCGTGGAGTCTGGCCGCGGTGCCACGGTCGCGCTCACCGGCTTCAGCCGCGCGATCACACGTTCGGTGATGTCGAGATTCTTGTCCGCCGCGACGATCAGCCCGGGATCGTTCCCCACGTCGAAGATGAACATGTAGCTCTCTTCGTTCCGGATGGCGTCGAGCACCTCACGAATCTGGGTCATCATCGGCTGGATCAGGTCGTACTGGCGCTTCTGAATATCCTGGTCGATCTGGCCCACGCGCTGGTCGAAATCGGCGTTGCGCTGCTGGAGTGCTTTTTCGCGCTGCTCCACCTGGGACGCGTTCAGCGTCGGCTTTTCCTTCAGGTAGGCGTCATACATGGTTCGCAGCGAGTCCTGCATCTTTGTCACGCGTGCCTGCGCGTCAGCCCGCTCCTTGGTGATCTGGGCCTGGATTGCCGCTGAGCCCGGCGCGCGCTGCAGGATCACCCGCGAGTCCACGAAAGCGAACTTGGGCGGCGTCGTGGCCTGTGCCGCAACGATTCCCGTCGTCGCCGGCAGGACCAGTGCGCCCAGGAGAGCAAGCTTGATCGAATATGACATTTCCGCTCCTTGTTGGATGACGGGTCTCCCAGTGGTACACCCGCCCCCGATTTCACCCCCGGATTGCCCGGGAGCCCATTCTAGAAGATTTGACCAAACCTGAAATGTAATTGCCACTTGGGCGCCCGTCTGCCCGTCGGGTCCAGCCGATCCAGCCCGAGGGCATAGTCTAGCCCCAGAGGGCCGAACGGGGTGATGACCGAGGCTCCGATACCCAGGCTTCGGAACAGGCGCGTCGGGTCAATCTCCCGAGCCCGCCGCCAGACGTTTCCGGCCTCGAAAAACGTGTTCACGTACAGGCTCTGGTTCATCCGGAGGCCGACCTCCGCCGTCGTGGCGAAGAATGCCTTGCCGAAGGACGATCGCTGCGCGTTGTAGGTGCTCGTTCCGATCAGGTAGCCGTCAGGCGTGATGGAGAACTCCTCGTAGCCACGAAGCCGCTCGCCGTATTGCACGCCCCCCAGGGCGAATTCCTGGCTGAAGAAGAATGGACCAGTGCTGCCGAGGACCGCTCCGGCGCGCGTGCTCAGGCCGGCCACGGCTACCATCGGTTGCTGCCCGGGCCTCGTTCCACCAATCTGAGCGATGGGGACATAGGCGCTCGTTTCGGTCGTATAGCGCTGGAATGACGAGGTACCGCCCAACGGACCACCGGTGAACGTGACACCGAGGGACTGGCTCCCGCCGCCGGTGGGGAACGGCGTGCCGACCCGTGTATCGCGCGTGAGCGTCAGGCCGAGCGACGAACGGAATGAGTTGTTGCCGTACAGCGCCTGCGTTTCGCCAAGCAGCCCGGAACTGCCGAATTTCACGCCCTCGCCGGCATACGACAGGAAGAGGCGTGTCCAGGTGTCGAAGGGGACCGGGAAACCGACCTGCACCTGGCCGCCCGTTCGCAGACTGCGACCCAGGTCGGCGATGTAATAACGCGCCATGGTGCGATACAGCGTGACCGACCCCGAGACCATCGACTGCCGGATGCGGGGATCGGTGTAGGTCAGGTTGAAGTCGTTGAAGTAGCGTCCGAACTGCCACTGCAACGCGCCGCGCTTGCAGAGTCCGAAGAGGTTCGGCTGGTCGAGACCGATGAACCCCCCGAATCCCGTCCCCTGACCCATTGATGCACCGAAGTTGACGTTGCCGGTGCGCTTTTCCTTCACGCGGAAAATGAGGTCGATGTCACCCTGTTCATTCACCCGCCGCTGATCCGGGGGCGGGATCGGCGTCTCGAAGAATCCCAGGTTGCCGATGCTCTGCCAGCTCTGGATCAGCCGCTGCTGGTTATAGACGTCGCCGGGGAGGATGATGAGCTGGTCGCGGATGCACATCTCGGTCGTGTAGTCGTTGCCCACGATCTCGATGCGATTGATGATCGCCGGTGCGCCTTCCTCGACTTCCCAGCGCAGGTCGACGTAATGCGTACTGTCGGCCGTAACGCGCCGCTCCACTACCGGGGCGACTTCCGAATAGATATAGCCGTCGTTCGCGTACGCCTGACGCACCTGATTCGTCGCGCTTTCCCAGCTCGCCTGGTCGAATACGTCCTGCGGCACCGGCTCGCGCCGCAGCAGGAAGCTGGTGACGCGGGAGGTCAGCGGACGGCTCGTATTGGTGAACGGGTAGTAGTTCCGGATCTCCTCGTCCGAATAGTGGCGGCCTCCGACGACCTCGAAGTTGCCGACCTTGTACTGCGGCCCCTCGACCACCGTCAGCTCGAGCAGCGCCTTCCCGTGCTCACGATCGATGTGCAGCGTGTCTTTCGCGATGTGGAAGTCGATGAAGCCCCGGCTCGCGTACAGCGCCGGAATCCGCTCCGACAGGTCCGCGGCGTACTCGTCGTCGTTGATTTCGCCGTTCCGGAAGAACCAGAATCCCTCGGGACGTGTCTTCATGGCGCCGGCGATGTCTGCATCGGACACACGCGTATTGCCGTTGACGCGGAGACCCGAGAGCGCCAGGCGCCGGCCTTCCTCGATGACGAAGGTAATCCCCAGGTTTCCTGCGGAGACCACCGTGCTTTCCGCGCGCACGCGCGCTATGTAGTAGCCGGCCTTTTCGTAGACGGAGTCGATCTTGAAGACGGCGCGCGCCACTGCCGCCGGATCGACCGGACGGGCGACCGGCATCTCGGCGAGCTCGCGGATCTGCCGTTCGCTCAGTCGATTGACCCCACGGACCTGGACGGCCTCGAGCAACGGGCGTTCGGTCACGTTGAACGTGAGGACGGCGCGGTCCGGCGTCCCGGTGACCTCGCACATCAGGCTGACCGTCTCGAAGTTGCCGGTCTCGTACAGGTCGCGAATGGCCCGCTGCAGGAGGCGATAGTTGAGCTGCGTCCCCGGAACGAGTGCGGTGGTCGCAACGATGGTCCCGTGGTCGACGCGCTGGTTCCCGCGAACCGCGATCGAGTCCGGCGTGGCACAGCGTCCCGCGGTGATATCCTGGGCCGACAGGACGCCGGGAACGACGGCAAAGAGCAACAACGAGAAGGCTTTGCGAAACATGGGGGCTAATATACACAGACGAAACCGGCCGGGTTCAGGGACCCGGCCGGTAGTTCGACACCAATTGGTCGTCGAGGGCTTACGCGTTGGGACTGGGCGACAACACCCGGAATTCGAGCTTGGTCCCATCGGGCGCGACGTCGATCTCGATCTCGTCGCCCTTTGAGAACTCGGCCACGAGGATCTTCTCGCTGAGCGGGTCCTCGATGTATCGCTGGATCGCACGCTTGAGGGGCCGCGCGCCATACTGCTCGTCGAACCCGTGTTTCACGAGGAAGTCAGTTGCTGCCTCGCTCAGGCGGACCGAGAGCTCCTCTTCCGACAGGCGCTTCCGCACCTCCTGGAGGAGGATGGCGACGATCTGCCGGATGTGATCGCGCTGCAGCGGGTGGAAGACGATGATGTCGTCCACGCGGTTGAGGAACTCCGGATTGAAGACGTGCTGCAGCTCCTCCTTCACCTTCTCCGCCATCCGCTCGAAGCTCGCCTTGAAGTCGGGCGCGGTGAAGCCGAGGGACTTGTTCTTCGAGATGTCCTTGGCGCCGACGTTCGAGGTCATGATCACGACGGTGTTCTTGAAGTCGATCACCCGGCCATAGTTGTCGGTCAGGTGTCCCTCGTCGAGCACCTGCAGCAGGATGTTGAACACATCCGGATGCGCTTTCTCGATCTCGTCGAGCAGCACCACGCTGTAGGGCTTGCGCCGGACCGCCTTCGTGAGCGTACCCGAATCCTCGTATCCCACGTATCCAGGGGGCGCACCGATGAGGCGGGACACGGAGAACTTCTCCATGTATTCGCTCATGTCCACGCGGATCAGCGCCGCCGGATCGGCGAAGAGAAACTTCGCGAGGGCGCGCGCCAACTCGGTCTTGCCCACGCCGGTCGGTCCACTGAAGATGAACGAGCCGATGGGACGCTTGGGATCCTTGAGCCCTGCCCGGCTGCGCCGGATCGAGCGCGCGATCGACCGGATGGCCTCTTCCTGCGCCACCACGTTCTGGTGCAGTTCCTCTTCCATCCGGAGCAGGCGCGCGGTCTCCGCCTCGCGCAGCCGCGTAACCGGAATACCGGTCCAGCGGCTCACGATGAAGGCCACGTTCTCCTCGGAAATCGACGGCCGGTGTGACTGGCGGCGCTTCTCCCATTCCTCCTGCTTGCGGCGGATATCACCCTGGAGAACGCGCTCGCTGTCGCGGAGCGACGCGGCGCGCTCGAAGTTCTGGTCGCGGACCGCGGCCTCCTTCTCGCCGTTGACCTTTTCCAGTTCCTCTTTCAGCTGGGCCACTTCCGGAGGCGGGGCCTGGGCGGCGAGCCGCGCGCGGGCGCCGGCTTCGTCGATCACGTCGATCGCCTTGTCCGGCAGGAACCGGTCGGTGATATACCGCTCCGACAGCTTGGCCGCGGCGACGAGCGTGTCGTCGGGGATCTCGATCCGGTGGTGATCCTCGTATTTCTTGCGCAGGCCACGCAGGATGGCGACGGTCTCCTCGATCGACGGGGGATCGACGATGACGGTCTGGAACCGGCGCTCGAGTGCTCCGTCCTTCTCGATGTACTTCCGGTACTCGTTGAGCGTCGACGCGCCGACGCACTGCAGCTCCCCGCGAGCCAGTGCGGGCTTGAGCATGTTGCTCGCGTCGATCGCGCCTTCGGCGGCTCCCGCTCCGACCAGCGTGTGCAACTCGTCGATGAACAGGATGACGTTCTTGTTCTGGGCGATCTCGTTCATGACCGCCTTGAGCCGTTCCTCGAACTGCCCGCGATACTTCGTGCCGGCGATGACCGCCGCCATGTCCAGCGACAGGACGCGGTGATCGCGCAGGGCATCGGGGCACTCGCCGGTGGCGATGAGCTGCGCCAGCCCTTCGACGATGGCGGTCTTGCCGACCCCCGGCTCACCGATCAGCACCGGGTTGTTCTTCTTCCGGCGCGTCAGGATCTCCATGACCCGCTCGATCTCCTTCTGCCGGCCGATGGTGGGATCGAGCTGTGATTCGGCGGCAAGCTGCGTCAGGTCGCGGCAGAAGTGGTCGAGCGCGGGCGTCTTGGACTTCTTGTCGGCCTTGGGCGCCGCCGCCGGCGGCGACTGCCCCGCTGCCTGCGGCGCGGCTCCACCCTGCTGCGGCATCTCCGTGCCGAGAAGACGGAGCGTCTCGGTCCGTGCCGCATCGAGGTTGACCCCCGCTTCGGTCAGCACCTGCGCGGCAATGCCCTTTTCTTCCCGCAGGAGCCCGAGCAGCAGGTGCTCGGTACCCACGTAGCTGTGATTGAGCTCCCGGGCCTCGCTCATGGCGAGTTCCAGGACCTTCTTGGCGCGCGAGGTATAGGGGAGGTCGGGTCCCGTCGCCTGGACCGCTTTCCCCTTCTTGACCGTCTCCTCGATCTTCTGCTGTACCTCGTCGAGGTCGACGTTCAGGTTCTGGAGCACCGCGGCCGCGACGCCCTCACCTTCGCGGATGAGGCCAAGCAGGATGTGCTCCGTGCCCACGTATTCGTGGTGGAGCCGCTGGGCCTCCTCCCGCGCCATCTGGAGGACCTTTCGAACCCGCTCGGTAAAGTTGTAGCCGTTCATAGTCCCTCACCGCATTCCGGGCCGTTACTGGACCGGACCCACCTCGTCGGCCAATGCCTGCCGCACGAATCGTGCTCGCGCGATGTCGGCTTCGGCATCTGTCAGTTCGCGCCCTTCCGCCCAGGCGAGGTGCGCTGGCTGGCTGAATATCAGGAGCTTGTTGAGCGTGTATACACTGAGTCCCTGGACCAGTTGCAGACCGGCCGCGAGTCGCACGCCGCTGAGAAGACTCATCGCCTCATCGAACGTGAGACTGCGCGCAAAACGCAACGTGCCGTACGCCCGCCACAGCTTGTCCTCGATAATATAGCCAGCGTCACGCCACAGGACCCGGCGCGCTTCCTGTTCGCGCTGGATGACGTGACGGACAACGTTCGCGAGATGGTCAACCAGTTCCTCCTCGGAACGACCCAGGGTGGTCTGGTTGGAAATCTGGAAAAAGCTCCCCAGCACTTCGCTGCCTTCGCCGTACAACCCGCGGTACGTCAACCCCATCTGCTGCAACCCCACCAGCACCTTCGGGATCTCCTTCGTCAGGACGAGTCCCGGGAGATGAATCAGCACCGAGGCGCGCATGCCGGTGCCGGTGTTCGTCGGACATGCCGTGAGGAACCCGAACTCCTTGTGATAGGAGTACGGCACCCGCCGGCCCAGTTCCTCATCCAGGCGTGAAATCGCCGCCAGTGTCGGCTCGAGCGCGAACCCGGACCGGACGGCCTGGAGGCGAAGGTGGTCTTCTTCGTTGATCATGACGCCCACACCGTCGCCCACGTAAACGGCGGCGCCGCCACGCGCGCCTGACGAGGCCTCGAGACCGGCCAGCTCACGGCTGATCACATGCCGCTCGTGCAGCAGCCGCCGGTCATCCGTGTCCAGTTCGTCCACGCGGACCAGGACGCCCCCGCTGAGCGACGCCACGGCCGGAACGGCGTCCCGCACCTGCGACAGGATCCGCAGGCGCTCTCCTTCGCGCGACCGGCCGGTAAACGCATAGCCCTCGACGTTACGGGCCAGCCGGACGCGCGTGCTCAACACCACGTCGGCCTGCTCACCCGACGCATCGAGCCACCCCAGCCCCCCGTCGGGAAGCAGCGAGAGGTCGAACATCACTCCAGTCCCCGGATCTGGTCGCGGAGCTGCGCGGCCTGCTCGAACTCCTCCTGCGCGATCGCCCGGCGCAGGCGCTCCCGGAGCTCACCCAGCGCCGTGACCTCGTGCAGCAGGTCCGGTGGCGGCGCTTCGTACTGGCGACCCGCATGGCGGGCGTTCCCGTGCACGCGCCGCAACAGGGCCCGCAGGCTCTGGTCGAACGTCGTGTAGCAGCTGGCACAGCCCAGGCGCCCCGACTCACGAAAGTCGGCGAGCGACATCGAGCAGAAGGCGCAGCGCAGCGATTCCGCCTGGGCCGCCAGCGTCTGTGCCTGCACCACCGGCAGATAGTCGGCGATCATGTTCTTGAGCGGCGTGGTCACCGTGGTCTCGATGCCACGCTCCGCAGCGCATCGCTGGCAGAGGTGCAACACGTTGACGTCGCCCTTGACCGCATGCGTCAGGGTCACGGTCGCGTCGCGTTCCCGGCATACATCGCACAACATCAGCCAATCACTCCCTGAAGGTCGGTCTCCTGCAGTACACCGTCCTCCATGTGCAGTGCGCGGTCCGCGCGCCTCGCCAGCGCCAGGTTGTGCGTGACCACCACCATCGCGATCTCGAGGTCGCGGGCGAGGGTGGCCAGCAGGTCGTGCAGCATCTGCGCGTTGGCGTGATCCAGGTTGCCCGACGGTTCGTCGGCCAGGAAGATCGCCGGATCGAGCGCCAGGGCGCGTGCCACCGCGGTGCGTTGCTGCTCACCACCGGACAGTTCCGACGGGCGATGATCCACCCGGTGACTCAGCCCGACGCGGGCGAGCAACTCCTGGGCCCGCGCGCGGGCCGTCGGCGCCTCCTGTCCTGCGATGCGAAGCGGCATCATCACGTTCTCGAGGGCAGAGAATTCGCGGAGGAGGTGATGAAACTGGAAGACGAAACCCACGGCCCGATTGCGGATCGCCGCCAGCTCGTCGTCAGTCCGGTTGGAGAGTGACTGTCCGGCGATGACCACCTCACCACGATCGGGACGGTCCAGCGCGCCAATGACGTGAAGCAGTGTGCTCTTGCCGGCGCCGCTCGCCCCCACGACGGCAATCATCTCCCCCCGCGCGACGGCAAGATTGACGCCGTTGAGCACGGGGACGATGCCACCGTCACCGCCTCGAAACGATTTCACCAGGTCACGCGCCACCAGGACACTCATCAGGCGTCCCTCTCCGCCGGTCTACTGCCTACCAATGTGACACGTGAGCGAACCACAAGCCACGCCAACCAGGCGTTGCACCTCTCTGGCCTCTGGCCTCTGGCCTCTGGCCTATTCATGCCGGATCGCCTCCAGCGGGTACAACCTCGCCGCCTGGTTTGACGGATACAGCGTGGCCAGCGACGCAATGAGGACACTCACCGCGATCGTCAGGAAAACGTCGGGGAACTCGTTGATCGCCGGCAGGTGATCGATGAAGTAGATCTGGGGATCCAGCGGGATGAGCTTGTTCCGCCCGATCAGCGTGGAGACCACGAGCCCGAGCAGGACACCTAACGCGGTTCCGACGACGCCGATCACGAGTCCCTGAAGAAAGAAGATCCGCTTGATCGAAACGGAGCGCATGCCCATGGCTTTCAGGATGCCGATTTCGCGCGTCTTGTCGGCCACGACCATCGTCAGGTTGCTCACGATGTTGAAGGCGGCGACCAGGATGATGAGACCGAGGATGACGCCCATCCCGAGCTTCTCGAGCTTGAGCGCCTGGAAGAGGGAGCTGTTCTGCTCCTGCCAGTCCACGGCCCGGTACGGGTAACCGAGGTGCTGTTCCAACGCCTCGCCGACGTCGGACGCCACCCACCGGTTGGCGGTTCGCACCTCGATCCCGGTGACCGCGTCACCGAGGCGGGCCAGATCACGGGCCGCGTCGATAGCGACGAACACGTAATTGTCGTCGTACTCGTACATCCCCGTGCGGAATATTCCGGTCACCTGGAAGTCGAGCGTATAGGGGATGATCCCTGCTGACGCCGAGATGTCCTCGGGGGAAATCGTGATCAGCGTCAGCGGATCGCCGACCACGACGCCGAGCCGCGCAGCCAGCAGGTCACCAACCACCACACCCCGGCCAAGGCCGTCGGACGAGGCAAAGCGGAAGTCCCCCTGCACCGCCCGCTCGCGGATCGACGTGACCTCCGCGACGCCTCGCGCCTGCGGTTCGATGCCCGACACGAACACCGCATCCGGCGTATTTGGCCCGGAACGGGCCAACGCCTTGGTGTGCACCCACGGCGCGGCGGCGACGACGCCTTCGGTCCGTTTTACCGTGTCGATGACCTTCCGCCAGTCCGGCATGCTCATTTCCGTGCCGAATGTCAGCAGGCGCAGGTCCGGACTGCCGATCAGGATCTTCTCACGCAGGTCGCGCTGCAGGCCGTTCATGACCGCCATCACGACGATGAGCGCGCTCACACCCACCACCACACCGCCAATGGCAATGAGGCTGATGAATGACAGCAGGCGCGAACCGCGGCGGGCGCGGAGGTAGCGCATGGCGATCGTCAGCTCGAGCGATCGGATCATTCGGGCCTCATGGTCGGAAACAGGATGACGTCCCGTATGTTGGGCGATGCGGTCAGGTACATGAAGAGGCGGTCCACCCCGATACCTACGCCGCCCATCGGCGGCATGCCGTACTCCATGGCACGAAGGTAGTCCTCGTCCACCCC
>DAIUET010000090.1:0-10658 GCA_036845045.1 Gemmatimonadaceae bacterium
ACTCGGATTCCAGCACGTGGGACGCGGCAGCATGGAGGTCGTCGGCATCGAAGACGTCCGTGGACGCCCCGCGGTGCACACGGCGTTTCGCCTCAAGGGGCGCGCGCTCTTCTTCTCGGCGAGCTACATGCTCGAGAGCTGGGTCGACCAGGCGACGTTCACGTCCGTGCGGTTCACGCAGGACAACGACGACGATGCGAGCGAGAAGGACAAGGTCTATGAGATCTTCCCTGACCGGCAGATGTACAGCGTCAACGGCGGGGAGGAAATGCCTTCCGTGCTCGGTCCGCTCGATGAAGGGGCCCTGCTCTACTATGTCCGTACCATGGACCTCGAGGTGGGAAAGACCTATACGCTGCAACGGTACTTCCGCCCCGACCGGAACCCCGTGATCGTGAAAGTGCTGCGCAAGGAGACCGTCAACGTTCCCGCCGGGAAGTACAACACGATCGTGATCCAGCCCATCATCAAGTCGAGGGGCATCTTTTCGGAAGGCGGACAGGCGCAGATCTGGCTGTCCGATGACAAGGATCGGGTCATGGTGCAGATGCGCGTTCGCCTGAAAGTCGCCAACATCAGCCTCCAGCTCAGACGCCACCAGCCGGCGACGAACCCGGGCCAGTGATCCCCGAGGCCGACCTCACCCGCCTCCGCACGGTTCCGATCGCACGGCGGCCGAACAAGGTGGCCGCCGGGGAGTTCGCCCACCCGCCAGCCGAAGACCGCTCCTTCCACGCGTTCCTTGAGGCGCTGCCCGATATCCTCGTCGCACGCGACTTCCGGCGCGTGGTGTCAGCCGTCGTACACGCGTCGCGTGAGAAGAAAGGCGTGGTGCTGATGGTAGGCGGTCATGTGGTGAAGACGGGCCTCTCTCCAGTGCTCATCGACCTGATGCGCCGCGGGATCGTCACGCATCTGGCCATGAACGGCTCCGCCGCCATCCACGATTACGAGGTCGCCCGGTTCGGCGCCACGTCGGAGGATGTCGCTGCCGGCCTGCGCGACGGCACGTTCGGCATGGCGGAGGAGACGGGGGGTGGCCTGAACCAGGCGTTCATCGAGGGCCGGCAGGGCCGGATGGGTATGGGCGAAGCGGTGGCGGTGGCGCTTTCGCGTGAGAACGGGCTCGCCCACGCCGGGTTGTCGCTGCTGCTCCAGGCGCACCGCCTCGGCATTCCCGCCACCGTGCACGCCGCGTTAGGCGCGGAGATCGTGCACCAGCATCCCACGGCGGATGGAGCGGCCATCGGCGAGACGAGCCTCCGCGATTTCCGCCGTCTCGCGGCATCGCTGCCGTCTCTCCACGAGGGCGGCGTGGTGCTGAACGTGGGAAGTGCGGTCATCATGCCCGAGGTCTTCCTCAAGGCGCTCACCATTGCCCGGAACCTGAACGAAGGCCGGCCGGTGGGCTTTACCACGTGTGACCTCGACATGCAGCGGCACTACCGGCCGCGGGTCAATGTCGTTCAGCGCCCCGTGCTCGCGGGGGGCGAAGGCTTCGAGATCACCGGGCACCACGAGATCATGGTGCCGCTGCTGGCGTGGGCGATCATCGACGCACTGGAATGAGAGCTGTGAGATATGAGAGCTGAGGTAAACTGAGCGTCCTGATTCCCGCTGAGATTCAGTGGCAATCCGAGGCGGACGGTGATCTCACATCTCAGATCTCACATCTCACGTCTCACGTCTCGTCACATCCCGCTCCCGGACCAGCGCTCACGCAGCCGCTGGGCCGTACCCGGACTGACGATCCGGATCACGAGGTACAGCACCGCGCCGACGAGCGCGATGAATATCGCGGCCTTCAGGAGGCCGATCAGGAGGCCGAAAAACAGCCCCAGGATTCCAAAGGTGAGCTTCAGGAGAAACAGGCCCCCAATTGCGAAGAGCCCGATCATGAAAATGGTGCGAAGCATGTCCGTCCTCAGTTGATCTGTTCTGACCGCCTTACGATTTCCTACGCCGCGTGGTTTCAATGCGCTGGACGATGTAACGTCCGATCTGATCTGAGGTTGCAGCCATTTAACCTGGAGCGGTTAACTCCTTCAACCCACGATTGGTGGTTACCTTGCGCTGACCGGTGCATGCACCAGCTCTAGATTGGGCGCCCCGGCCAGAAATGCGGCTCGGAACGGACCAACACCCAAGGACGATGTCGGAAACGCTGTACCAGATCATGGGTCGTCACCGGGTGGAACCCCTCCCCGAACGAAAGCCGCCGTGGCTCAAGGTCCGGGCGCCGGGAGGACCCAACTATATACGGCTCAAGCACTTGATGCGAGAGCTGAAGCTCAACACCGTCTGCGAGGAAGCCCATTGTCCCAACGTCGGTGAGTGCTGGGAGCACGGCACGGCGACGTTCATGATCCTGGGTGACGTCTGCACCAGGAACTGCGGTTATTGCGCGGTCGCCCACGGCCGCCCGCCGATTACCGACCTCGAGGAACCCCGCCGAGTCGCCGAGGCGGCGGCCACGATGAACCTGCGACACGTGGTGATCACGTCCGTGGACCGTGACGACCTCCCCGACTTCGGCGCCGGGATCTTCGCGGAGACCATCCGGCTGGTTCACGAGCGCGTGCCCGGCTGCTCGGTCGAAGTACTGGTCCCCGATTTCCAGGGCAATGAGCAGGCGATCGCGGCGGTGCTGCAATCCCGGCCCGAGATCTACAATCACAACACCGAGACGGTGCCCAGGCTGTACAAGAAGGCCCGTCCCGGCGGCCGCTACGCGCGGGTGATGTCGATCTTCCGGCTGGTCAAGCGACTGGCGCCCGACATCCCGACCAAGACGGGCATCATGCTGGGCCTGGGCGAGACCGTGGAAGAGGTGCTCGCCGTCATGCGCGACCTGCGCGACGTGGACGTGGACATCCTCACCCTGGGCCAGTACCTGCGGCCGTCCAACGATCACCTGCCGATGGACCGTTATTACAGGCCTGACGAGTTCGCAGCGCTGAAGCGCGAAGGGCTCGCCATGGGATACCGCCACGTGGAGTCGGGGCCGCTCGTGCGGTCGAGTTATCACGCCTGGGAGCAGGTCCAGGCGGCCGGCGTGGCATCGTGACGACAACGCGCAGCGCGCAACGAACGGCCGCGCGGCAGGCACCGGAGTTCCGTGGCGCGTTGCGCCGCAGGCAGTGCGCCCGGAGGAGGGCTGGTGGCACAGACGAAAACGAAACGCAGACCTGAAGCGGCCGTTCCCGGCGACACGAGTCCCGAACAGCGGCAGGCGCTGCTCCGCTCG
Source organism: Gemmatimonadaceae bacterium (assembly GCA_036845045.1). Classification (GTDB taxonomy): domain Bacteria; phylum Gemmatimonadota; class Gemmatimonadetes; order Gemmatimonadales; family Gemmatimonadaceae; genus JABWBJ01. The sequence goes on from DAIUET010000090.1 coordinate 3,248, forward strand.
ATGCTGCTGCAGCGGCGGTTCGAGGAACGGTGTGCCGAAGCATATGCGTTAGGCAGGATCGGCGGCTTCTGTCACCTCTATATCGGGCAGGAAGGTGTGGGAGCGGGTGCCATCGCGGCCCTGCGGGACGATGACTACATCGTCACCACCTACCGCGACCACGGGCAGGCGCTGGCCCGCGGGATGTCGCCGCGGGCGATCATGGCCGAACTGTTCGGCCGGACCGACGGCTGCGCCCGGGGCAAGGGTGGATCGATGCACCTCTTCGACCGCAGCCTCAACTTCCTGGGCGGTCACGGCATCGTGGGCGGGCACGTGCCGCTGGCAGCCGGCGTCGGATTCGCCATCAAGTATCGCGGCGGCGACCAGGTCTGCCTCTGCTTCATGGGGGAATCGGTGGTGAACACGGGCGCATTTCACGAGGCGCTCAACATGGCCGCCCTCTGGAAGCTGCCCGTGGTCTTCCTCATCGAGAACAACCGGTACGGCATGGGCACCGCGCTCGAGCGCGCGTCGTCGATCAACGACATCTACATGCGCGCCGCGTCGTACGACATGCCGCGTGCGTTCGTGGACGGGCAGGATGTCCTCGCCGTTCGCGCCAGCACGATGGAAGCCGTGAAGCGCGCGCGCGCCGAATCCGTGCCGACGCTGCTGGAGGTGCGCACCTACCGGTTCATGGGCCACTCCATGTCGGACGCCGTTTCCGGGACGTACCGCACCAAGGCCGAGCTGGAGGAATACATGAAGCGCGACCCGATCATGGTCCTCCGGATGCAGATGCAGGAGGCGGGCGAGATCGACGACGCCGGGATGACAAAGCTCGACGAGGAACTCAAGGCGCTGGTGCAGGACGCGTGGGACTTCGCCGAAGCGAGCCCTGAGCCGCCGCTGGAAAGCCTGTACGAGGACGTGCTCGTAGAAACGACCACCTGAGTGAGGTCAGAGGTCAGAGGTCGGAGGTCAGAACCACTTCGCGACTTTGATCTCGGGTCTCTGGTCTCTGATCTCTGATCTCGAGTTGAATGGCTACAGTCACCTATAGGGATGCATTGAACCAGGCACTCCGAGAGGAGATGCAGCGGGACGACCGTGTCTTCCTCATGGGCGAGGAAGTCGGGGTCTATCAGGGCGCCTACAAGGTCTCGAAGGGACTCCTGCAGGAGTTCGGCGAGATGCGGGTCGTGGACACGCCCATCACTGAGCTCGGATTCGCCGGGATCGGCGTCGGCGCTGCGATGGTCGGGCTCCGCCCGATCATCGAGTTCATGACCTGGAACTTTGCGCTGCTCGCGATCGACCAGGTGGTCAACTCCGCGGCCAAGCTGCTGTACATGTCGGGCGGTCAGTTCAACATCCCCATCGTGTTCCGCGGACCCAACGGCGCCGCACTGCAGCTCTCCGCCCAGCATTCGCAGGCGTTCGAGTCCTGGCTCGCGCACATCCCGGGGCTCAAGGTCATCTCCCCGGGCACGCCGCACGATGCCAAGGGCCTGCTCAAGAGCGCCGTGCGCGACGACAATCCCGTGATCTTCTTCGAAGGGGAGATGATCTACAACACGAAGGGCGACGTGCCTGACGAGGAGTACGTCATCCCCATCGGCAAGGCCGACCTCAAGCGCGAGGGCGACCACTGTACGATTGTCACGTACGGCAAGTCAGTGCTGCTGGCGATGCAGGTCGCCGACCAGCTCGCGAAAGAGGAGATCCGCGTCGACGTCGTGGATCTCCGCACGGTGCGGCCGATGGACATCGACGCCATCACCGCCTCGGTGCGCAAGACCAATCGCGCCGTGGTGCTCGAGGAAGGCTGGGAAGTCGCCGGTATCGGGGCGCAGGTGGTCGACTACATCCAGCGGGACTGCTTCGACGACCTCGACGCCCCGGTGATCCGGGTCCATCAGGCCGACGTACCCATGCCGTACGCGAAGAACCTCGAGCGCGCGGCGAAGCCCGATGTGGCGAAGACGATCGCTGCGGTACGGAAAGTCATGTATCTGGATAACTAGGTCAGAGACCAGAGGTCAGAGGTCAGAGGACTGCGTCCTCCACTCTGAGCTCTGACCTCGGACCTCTGACCTCACAGTTATGGCAACGAAAGTATTCATGGAGGCGCTCTCGCCCACGATGGAAGAGGGGCGCCTGGTGAAGTGGATGAAGGCCGAAGGCGACGCCGTGAAAAGCGGGGACGTGCTGGCCGAGGTGGAGACCGACAAAGCCATCATGGAGCTCGCCGCCCGCGGCGACGGCGTGCTGCGCAAGCGCCTGCTGGATGAGGGCGCGACATCACCGGTGGGCGCGCTGATCGCCGTCATCGCCGGCGCTGACGAGGATATCGCTGCCCTGGTCGCTGATGCCGGGACTGCCTCCGCGGCGGCTCCGGCCCCACCCAGCCCGGAGCAACCAGCGCCGGCACCAAAGCCCCAGGGGGAAGCACCTGCGGCCGCTCCGGCGGCAGCTCCGCCCCCTCCGCCAGCACCGGCAACGGCGCCGAGCCCTCCCTCGGCAGCGACGGAACCAGTCCCGCTGCCGGCCGAGGGCGCAGCCGGTCGCCAGCGCAGTTCACCGTTGGCCCGCCGCCTCGCCGCCGAGCGCGGATTGGACCTGCGATCGATAGGAGGCTCGGGACCGGGCGGCCGGATCGTAAAGCGCGACGTGGAGTCGGCGCCCGGAGTGACCGCCGCTCCACCGGCAGCGCGGGCTGCCGTCCGTCCCACGACCGGCGAGGACTACCAGGACGTCCCGCTTACGCAGATCCGGAAGACCATTGCCCGCCGGCTTGCGGAGTCCATCGGGCCGATCCCGACGTTCTACCTGACGGCCGAGTTCGACCTCGAGCGCGCGGCGGAAATGCGGTCGGCGATGGCGGACCTTGGGGACGAGTACAAGGTCTCCTTCAACGACATCATCATGAAGGCCGTCGCCACCGCGCTCGCCCAGCACCCGGAATGCAACGCGCACTGGCTCGGAGACCACATCCGATACTTCAACCGCGTTCACCTCGGAATGGCGGTGGCCGTTGAGGATGGACTGATAACGCCGGTGATCTTCGACGCCGACCGGAAAGGTCTGCGGGAAATCGCGCTCGAGGCTCGCGAACTCGCCGGCCGCGCCCGCGAGCGGAGATTGAAGCCCGAGGAATACACCGGCTCCACGTTCTCCGTCTCGAACCTGGGCATGTTCGGAATCGATCACTTCACGGCGATCATCAACCCGCCGGAGTCCGGAATTCTCGCCATCGGCGGCATTGAGCCAAAACCTGTGATCGAGAACGGCGCTGTCGTGGTGCGTCGCCGCCTCCGTGTCACCATGAGTTGTGATCATCGGGTGATCGATGGGGCGACGGGCGCGAAATTCCTGCAGACTTTACGGCGTCTGCTGGAACTTCCGCTTCTTCTGGCGTACTGAGCTTGCCAGTAGAGCAATTCCGCCGCCCCTCGAAAGCCGGCATTCCGGACCGACTTTGGACGTGCCTGAAACCCTTGCCCGATCAGGGGTTACGCGCGGTCATCGCGACGCGTCTTCTGAATATGGTCGTGGGCTGAGGCGACCCCTATCCGCAGGCAACCAAGGCAGTCATAAATGTCGATGCGCAGTTTGCATACACACCTGACGTACGCACGCTCGCGTTTCGCGGTGGCGGCCCTCGTTCTCGCTGCCTGTTCGGGTGACGGCCCTTCGGACCCCGGGACGCTCGCACGGCAATACGGATCGCTGACGGTCACCATCAGTGGGCTGCCGGACGGGGCCCCGGCCAGCGTGACGGTCACAGGGCCGGACGGTTTTTCGCGCACGGTGACCACGACCACGACGCTCGCCCAACTCGCGGCGGGCAGCTATACGGTGTTGGCCGCGGATGTCGCGCATAACGGTTCCACGTATTCCGGGGCGCCGGCGTCGCAGAGCTTTACCGTCGCGGCGGGATCGTCGGTCACGACGCCCAGCGTGAGCTATGCGCTGGCAACCGGGTCGCTATCCGTAACGCTGGCGGGGCTGCCGCAATCCACGAGCGCCGTAATCGTGGTGACCGGCCCCGATGCCTACAGTCGCACCCTCGACGAGGCGACCGAGATCGTGGGACTCAGGCCGGGGACGTATTCGATCGAAGCGCGCGAAGTCCAGCTCACCAACGCTCGTTATGCGGCGACGCCCGGAACCCAGCAGGTGCTGGTGTCGGCGACGCTCACCCCGTCGCTGGCCCACGTCGTGTATGCGCAGTCCACCGGCTCACTCGCGATCGGGATCACAGGCCTTCCACCCGGTGCTTCGGCCGCCGTCACCGTCACCGGTCCGGGCAACTACTCGCGCGCCGTGACCGAAGAGACGGTCATCGACAACCTGGTCCCCGGCACGTATTCCATCGCCGCGACTCACATCTCGGCAGGGTCGGTGTACATGCCCGCGCCGACGTTGCAGCAGGTCGCTGTGTCCGCCTCCGCCCAGCCTGCTCAGGCAAACGTGATCTATATCTCGAGCGGGACGGCGCTGAACATGCAGGTCCTTGGTCTTCCCGGCCACGTCCCGGCCGCCCTGACCGTCACCGGACCTAACGGGTACTCGCAGAAGGTGTCGGCCTCGGGAGTGTTGTCTGGCATCGCGGCGGGGTCCTACACCGTATCGGCGGCCCCGGTCAGCGAGGGCTGTGTTGCCTACACGCCGGCCCCCGTGACGCAGAGCGTGTCCGTGGCCGCGGGTCAGGGCGTCCCGGTCACCGTCACGTATTCGTTGGGCGGTGGATCGGCCAACCTGTGTATCGAAGGGGCCTATATCACGCAGTCGGTGCAGGCGTTCGACGGTTCAGTCCCGCTGGTCGCCGGGCGAAACGGGCTCCTGCGCGTCTTCGTGCGTTCCAGCGGAGCCAACGCGGCGCAGCCCGCGGTACGGGCGCGCTTCTACAACAGCAGCGGCGCCCTGGTCAACACGGTCATGATCCAGGCGCCGGCGCCTTCGGTTCCCGTCGCGCTGGACGAAGCCACGATCACGTCCTCGTGGAACACCATGCTGAGCGGCAGCGCCCTGCAGCCGGGCCTGCGCATGCTGGTCGACGTGGATCCCGGGAACGCGGTCGCCGAGCCTGACGAGTCGGACAACCAGTTCCCGGCGAGCGGCACGCCAGTGGCGCTCGACATCCGCACCGTGAGTACGATGTCCCTCACCATCGTGCCGGTCATCCAGACGTCCCGTGGCGACACCGGTCGCGTGGATGCCGCGAACAAGGCGAACTTCATCCTGCCGATGCAGCGGATGTTCCCGATCGCGGACCTCGACGCCGAGGTGCGGCCGCCCTACACCTACCAGGGGCCTGAGCTGCAGTCCGGTGGCGGCAGCTGGACCACGCTGCTGAGCGAGATCAATGCCCTGCGCGTCGCCGAGGCGACGGGCCGCATGTACTACGGTGTCGTCCGCGTCGGCTACACCTCGGGCGTGGCCGGCGTCGGCTACATCGGCGTCCCCGCGTCCATTGGCTGGGACCACCCGACCAGTGGCCCGGAGGTGATGGCGCACGAGCTGGGGCACAATTTCGGCCGACTGCACGCGCCGTGCGGAAACCCGCTGGGTGTCGACGGTTCGTTCCCGTACGATGGAGGGACGATCGGTGTCTTCGGCTACGACATCATTGCCAATTCGCCGAAGTTTCCGGTGCTCCGCGACCTGATGACGTATTGCGATCCGGCCTGGATCAGCGACTACACCTACAGGGCCATCCTGAACTTCCGCGCCAACCTGTATCCGCCCTCGGCCGCGAAGATACAGGCGAAGAACACGACCCAGCGTGGCCTCCTGGTCTGGGGGCGGATCGAGCAGGGACGGCTTGTGCTGGAGCCAGGCATCGAGGTCGATGCCCCGGCAACGATGCCGGCGCGCAGTGGTCCGAACCGGATCGAGGGCTTTGGTCCGTCGGGTGAGACGCTGTTCTCGCTCGCCTTCACGGCCGACCGCGTGGCCGACGCGCAGGATCCTGGCGACCAGACCTTTGCCTTCGTGGTACCGATGTCGCAACTCCGCGGGCGTGACCTCAACCGCCTTCGACTGACGGCGCTGGGCCGTCAGGTGGAGCAGCGCGGGACAGGCGGCGGCGCGGTCGCCTCGGCCCAGCGAATGGCCCCAGGCAAGGTACGCGTGTCGTGGAATCCCGCCGCGGCCAGGATGGCGCTGGTGCGCGACGCGAGGAGTGGCCGCATCCTGTCCTTCGCGCGTGGTGGCGCAGTGGACCTGGGCACGATGAGTGACGACCTGGAGGTCACACTCTCGGACGGCGTCCGCAGCGTGAGGTCGCGGATCCGACCCCGGTAGCGTCTCTAGCCTGTGGCCTGTGGCCTCTGGCCTGTGGCCTCTGGCCTATTGTCTCCCGATCCCGGTCACGGGACGTCCGAGGAACAGCTCCACGGGCTGCCGCCCGCTCGCGTCCATCCGGTGCTCATCCATCAGGTTGATCGCGCGCGTGTGCGCGAGTACGTCCTGCGGCGGCAGGCCGCCCTGCAGAAGGTAGGCTGCCCAGAGATGACTGGCGCGCCAGGCCACGGTGCAATGCAACAGCACCTTCCCTTCGGCCTCGCGCATCACTTCGGTGAACTTCGCGAGCGTCGCCGGGGAATACGGAAACTCGGCGTCACCACGGACCGGCAGGTAGACGTACTTCATGCCCAGATCGGCGATGAGCTTCGCCTCGTCGAAGGGGATGCGCTGCATCTCCGACGGCGAGCGGAGATTCACGATCGTGGTCACGCCCTGCGCCTTCATCTCGCGCAATGCGCGTTCCGTGGGCTGGCCGGCGATGAACAGGTCATCGCCAACCTTCGCATAGCGTGCCTGGAACAGGCCCGTGGTATCCAGCAGTACGGGGCCTGGCAATGAAGCGATCGAATCCTGCCGTACGAACTTCTGGCCCTCGGCGCGGCCTGTAACCAGAAGGATTGCGGTCAGGATGACAGCAGACGAATACCGGCGCAGCATCGGTGCTCCTGGGTTCGGTGCTACTTGTGTTCGGCAGCATGATCGCGGTACGGCGACAATGGAATATCCCGCAGTTCAAGGCGTCCCGCGATGGGGCAAGAGGTGTGCTTTGTGTGACCGGGAACGGCACTCTGCGTAGATTTCGCGCGGGCTGAGGCGACCACGCCATCTCCCATCCCCATCTCCCATCTGCCTCCTGCTCAGAACATGGCCTCGTACGACGTGATCTTCATCGGAGGCGGCCCCGCCGGTTATGTAGGCGCGATCCGCTGTGGCCAGCTCGGCCTCTCCACCGCCGTTATCGAACGCGAAGGACTTGGCGGGACGTGCGTCCTGTGGGGCTGCATTCCCGCCAAGGCGTTGCTCGCCAGCGCGGCCCTCGCCAACCAGGTGCGCCATGCCGCGGATTTTGGCGTGAATGTGGGCGAGGTCTCCACCGATTACGGCGTCGCCATGA
>DAIUET010000091.1:0-5538 GCA_036845045.1 Gemmatimonadaceae bacterium
GTGGACGCAGACGGCCATGGCGGGGTGGAGCGGGACATCAAGCGCGACAACGTGCTGCTCGCGGGAAGCAGTGCGACGGTCACGGACTTCGGGATTGCGAAGGCGATTTCGGCAGCACGGTCGGGACCCGAAGGCTCGACGCTGACCATGGCCGGCACCTCGATCGGGTCGCCGGCGTACATGGCGCCCGAACAGGCGGCCGGCGATCCGAACATCGATCACCGGTCCGACATCTACGCCTTCGGCTGCATGGCGTATGAGCTGCTTGCGGGTCGGCCGCCGTTTGTCGGCCAAAGTCCCGCGAAGCTGCTCGGAGCCCATCTCGGCGAGACGCCGCGCGACGTTCGCGAGCTCCGCGCCGAAGCGCCGCCGGCGCTCGCCGAACTGGTGATGCGGTGCCTGGCCAAGGACCCCGATGCCCGCCCTTCGCAGGCACGCGACCTCGTGCGCGTCCTCGACTCGGTGACGTCGAGCGGACCGTCGCCGGCGGCGCCGGCGATCCTGTCGACGAGGATCCGCGCTGGACGGGCGCTGGCGCTGTGGGCCGCGGCCACTGCCATGGTGGCGCTCACGGCCTGGGCGGCGACGGTGGTCATCGGGCTGCCGGACTGGGTGCTCCCCGGTTCGTTAGGCATCATGCTGGCCGGGCTGCCGGCGATCGGGTTCACGGCCTGGGTGCAGCGGACCACGCAGCGCGCGTACACGGCGACGCCGACATTCACGCCCGGCGGCACCCCCACCGCCCAGGGCACGCTGATGACGCTGGCGATGAAGGCCAGCCCGCACATCTCGTGGCAGCGGACGTGGCTGGGCGGCGCGGTGGCGGTGGGGGCGTTCGTGGCGCTGGTGGTGGGTTTCATGGTCATGCGGGCCATGGGCATCGGGCCGGCGGGATCGCTCATCGCGCGCGGCGCCTTCAGCGGCCGGGAGAAGCTGATCGTCGCCGATTTCCGGAGCCCGGCGAGCGATTCGACGCTGGGCGCCACGGTGGCCGAGGCGATCCGCACCGACCTGACGCAATCGCGGAACCTGAACGTGATGACACGCGCTGCCGTGCGTGACGTGATGCAGCTGATGCAGAAGGATCCGTCCGCATCGCTCATGTACGAGACTGCCCGCGAGGTCGCGACGCGCGAGGGCGCGAAGGCGCTGCTGGATGGCTCGGTGGAGCGGGTCGGCACCGGGTACGTGGTCTCGGCACGCCTCGTCTCGTCGCTCGATGGCAGCGAGCTGGCCACGTTCCGCACCACGGCGGCGAACGATGGCGAGCTGATTTCGTCGTTAGGCGGTCTGGCGAAGGACATCCGGGAGCGCGTGGGTGAGTCGCTCAAGAGCATCCGGGACGCCAAGGCGCTCGAGCGGGTGACCACGTCATCGCTCCCCGCGCTCAAGAAGTACGTGGAGGGGATGTACCAGATCGAGGCCCTTGATGACCTGGCCCGGGGACGGGCACTGCTGTACGAGGCGGTGTCGATCGACTCGACATTCGCCATGGCGTGGCGCCGGATCGCGGCCTCGTATGCCGGCGCGGGGAGCGGACGCGCGGCCCAGATGGCCGCCATCGAGAAGGCCTACCGCTACCGCGAGCGCCTAAGCGACAATGAGCGGCTGACGACCGAGGCGGGCTACTACAGCTACGGCCCGGCGCCGGACCTCGACCGCACCATCGCGGCGTATGAAGCACTTCTCGAACGCGACTCGCTGAGCAGCCCGGCGCTGAACAACGGCGGCCTCCGCTACGCACGGAAGCGCGACGCCGTTCGCGCGGAGCAGTTGCTGCGTCGCGCGATCGCGATCCCCGAGCCGTTCGGTGGGTCATTCGCAAACCTGGCGCAGGCACAGATCGCCCAGGGCAAGTTCGCGGCGGCGGAATCCACCGGGGCCCTGTTCCGTCAGGTGCTGCCGTCGAGCACTGGACACTGGCAGATCGATGCCTACGTGGCCACGGGACGGCAGGACCTTGCTGCCGTCGAATCCATCGCGACACAGACCTACAACGACCCGAGGGCCGGGAGCCAGCGCGATTTCTCTTCGTTGTTCCTGGGCCAGGTCAGCGCCGTGAAAGGAAAGATCCGCCAGACCCTCCGCTACTTCGGTGAAGCGGAAACGATCGCCGCAGAAGAATCCCAGACGAGGATGCCTTTGCTACGGGCGTCCCTCGACTCGGCGTGGACGAGGGCGTTCTTCTTTGGCGACGCGCAGGGGGCGAACGTGCAGGTGCGGAAGGCTCTGGCGGCGATCCCGATGGAATCGCTGCCCCCCTCCGAACGGCAGTGGCAGTTCCTGATTGACATCGCCCTGGCCGCTGGCGATGCCGCCGCAGCGCGGGCAGCCCTCCGGTCGTTCGAGCAGGACCTTCCCCAGATGGGGATCGAACAGGCTCCCGGCGTCCTTTCCGAGGCACGCGCTCACGTCGCCCTCACCGAAGGCCGCGCGGCCGAGGCCATCCCGTTGTACCGTGAGGCCGATCGCACCTATGCATCATGCGATCGCTGCGCGATGATCAACCTGGCCCGTGCATTCGACCTGGCCGGGCAGCGCGACTCGGCGATCGCGTACTTCCAGCGGTTCGTGGATACGCCACACGCCTTGCTGTTCGAGGACGCTGCGTGGCTCGCCGGGTCGTACAAGCGACTCGGTGAGCTGTACGAAGCAGCCGGTGACCTGCCCAAGGCCGCCACCAACCTCGAGAAGTTCGTCGAGCTCTGGAAGGACGCCGATCCGGAGCTGCAGCCCAAGGTTCGCGAAGCGCGTGAACGCCTGCAGCGCATACGCGCTGAATTGGCAAGAAGAGGCTGAAGGCTGAAGGCGGCAATCATCAAACCCCACACCCAATACACAATGCGCTCCCTCTCCCCAGTGGTCGTAGCGGCGGTCGTCCTCTTTGCGGCGTGCAAGACGCAGAATGCCGCGCCGCCCGCGGACAGCATCTCGGCAGGCGGTGCATCCAGTGGCGTGGTCAACGACCTGTTGCAGGACGTGAACACGGTCGAGACGAAGATGGTCGACCTGGCCGGCGCGATTCCCGAGACGAAGTACGGCTGGCAGCCGGAAAGCGCGCGATCCGTTCGGCGCGTTCTCCTGCACGTGGCCGCCGACAATTACGTGATGCCGGCGATGCTCGGATTCCCGCCCGATCCGTCGACGGGAATTACGAGCGACTACGCGACCGGGGTGGCGTTCGAATCACGGAACCTGCCCAAGGACTCCGTCGTCGCCGAGCTCCGGCGGTCATTCGCGTTCCTCAAGCAGTCCCTCGGCAGCGCGACGCCTTCGAGCATGACCGCCCCGGTGACCATGTTCGGCCAGCCGTTCACCGGGCAGTCAGCCTGGATCCTGGCCGTGACACACCTGCATGAGCATCTCGGGCAGCTCATCGCGTATGCGCGGACGAATGGCGTGAAGCCGCCTTGGAGTTGAGGGAGTTGGGCTAGTTGCCAAGTTGCCAAGTTGCCAAGTTGCCAAGAATGTGCGCGATCGAAGGCTACTGCTGCGTTCTGGGGATGACGGCCTACGGACCGGTGGGTGCGAGATTCAACGCATCGCCGACCCTTCTACATGCCCTTTCAGTCATTCCGCGAGCTGATCGTCTGGCGGAAGTCGATCGACCTCACGATCGACGTGTATCGCCTTACTCGCAACTTCCCGCCAGACGAGCGATTCGGGATTACCGCGCAGGTCCGGCGGGCTGTGATGTCCGTCTCCAATAACATCGCAGAAGGCCATGGCCGTGCCACGCGGGGCGAGTTCCGGAACTCGCTCTCGATCGCTCGAGGTTCCGCGAACGAGGTCGAACTGCCTGATCGTAAGCACGCGCCTGCAGTTTGGTAGCGAGGAGGACATCCAACCGCTACTGGCTCGCACCAACGAAGTGCAGCGGATGCTGGTAAGCCTTCGAGCGCGACTGAAGTGAGTTGCCAAGTTGCGAAGATGCGAAGATGCAACTTGGCAACTTGGCAACTTGGCAACTTCTCAGCTTGGCAACTTGGCAACTACAACGGTCTTTTCTTCCAGTGACCAGTAGCCTCCTCAAACGCGTGCGCCAGCTGCAGCACGCTGAGGTCTCCGCGGTGCCGGCCCACGATCTGCATCCCGACGGGAAGCCCGCCTGACGAGAAGCCGGCGGGCACCGAGATCGCCGGGTTGGCCATGAACGTCACGTACCAGCAGGAGCGCATCCAGTCGATGTACGTCTCCATGGGCGTGCCGTTGATCGAGGTCGGGTACGGCGTGTTGACGTCGAACGGCAGGACCTGCGTCACCGGCAGGATGAAGTACTCGTAGCGCTCGAAGAACTGGCGCGAGTCGGCGTACGCGCGGCCCTGCCGCGTCAGGGCACGGGCGACGTCGACGCTCGTCTGCCGCTCCGCCTCGCGGATCTCCCAGTGGATCGTGTCCTTGATCCACTCGGGCCGCTGGCGCGCCATCGCCGAGTAGTTGGAGTGATACGCCAGGTGCCGGAGGGTGGGAAAGGCCTCGTCAACGCCCTCGAAGTCCGGTTCGGCGTCCTCGACGATGCACCCGAGCTGCTCGAACAGCGCGCGGTTCCGGTTGACCGTGTCGACCACCTCACGCTCGAACGGGACTCCACCTAACGAGCGCCACCAGGCCACGCGGACGCCCCGGAAGTCGCGTCCGAGCGGAGCGGCGAATTGTGCCGGGTCCTCGGTGATCGCAAGCGGCGTGCGGACCTCGCCTCCCGCCATCACGCTCAGCAGCAGTGCCACGTCGCCGACATTGCGCGCCATGGGACCGGAAACGGAGAGTGGGTTCCACGACGTCGAGTCGGTCTGCACGCGCCCCGGCGACGGCCGGAAGCCCACGACGTTGCAGAACGCTGCCGGATTCCTGAGACTGCCGCCCGTGTCGCTGCCGTCGGCGATGGGGATCATGCCGGTGGCGAGCGCCACCGCCGCACCACCGCTGCTGCCGCCGCAGGTCCGCGTCACGTCGTACGGGTTCTTCGTCGCGCCAAATACCGTGTTGAACGTCTGGGAGCCGGCGCCAAACTCGGGCGTGTTCGTCTTGCCGACGGTGACCACCCCGGCTGCGCGCAGGCGCTGGATGATGGCCGCGTCGCGCGTCGGCACGTTGTCTCTATAGAAGGGGGACCCGCGCGTCGTCCGGATGCCGGCGGTGTCCACCAGGTCCTTGTGCGCTATCGGCAGCCCGTGCAGGGGGCCCAGTAATGACCCTCGCGCGATCGACTCATCGGCCCGCACGGCGTCGGCCCTGGCACGATCGACGGCCAGCGTCACGATCGCGTTGACCCGCGGATTCACGCGTTCGATCTGTGCCAGATGCGCGTCGAGGACTTCGCGCGCAGACAGGTCCTTGCGACGCAATCTGGCCGTCAGCTCTGTCGCGGGCATGAAAACGAGCTCGCCCACCTGAGAGGGTGCAGAGGGTGCAGAAGGCGCTGACACGGCTATTTCCGGCAGCGCGCCTCCTACCGCCGCGGCCCCGACAAGTTTGCCGAATTCCCGTCGCGACATCCGGTCATTGTCCACTGAGTAAGCCTTCACGTACTGGGTTCCT
>DAIUET010000091.1:5638-10580 GCA_036845045.1 Gemmatimonadaceae bacterium
GCAACTTCGCAACTTCGCAACTCACTCGCTGACGTTCGCGCCCTTCTTCGGGACCAGGTACTTCCTGTACCAGTCGACCATCCGCTGATAGAAGTCGGTAAACTCGGCTTCGTTCGTCGTCGGCGCGCCGTGCCCGCCATTCGCATAGTTCACCCACACCACCGGTTTCCCCAGGCGGCGCAGCGCGTAGTACATCTCCCGCGTGTTCAGGGCCGGCACGTTGTGATCGAGGCCACCGGTCATCAGCAACAGCGGCGTCTTGATCCGGTCAGCGAACATGACGGCCGAGTGCTCCACATATTTCTGCGGCTGCTGCCAGAGGGTGGCCCCGATCCGGTCCTGGCTCTTCTCGGCGGCGTGCACGTTGCGCACGCCCAGCCGCGGACTGTCGGTATAGAACGAGATGATGTCGACCTTGCCGCTCACGTTGATCGCCGCCTTGAACCGGTGAGTCTGCGTGATCAGCAGGTTGGTGGCGTACCCGCCGTAGCTCTGGCCCTGAACGCCGAGCCGGGCGCTGTCGGCGACACCCATCTGGATGACCGCATTGGCGGCGGCGGTCACACCCTTGAGCCACGCCTCACCGGGGAACCCGATCTCGAAAGTCACGCTGGGCTTCACCACCGCGAAGCCGCGAGTGGCGAGCAGGTTGGCGACTACGTCCCATGTGTCGTCGAAGTACGTCTCGTAGATGAGGAAGACCGTGGGGTAACGCGTTCCTTTCTGATAACCCACCGGATAGTGCAGCACGCCGTACTGCGTGCGGCCATCGGCATCGAGGTAGCTGATCAGCTCCGTGCCGGGGATCGGCTTGCGAGCGAGCTGCGGATTGGCGTCCATGACGCGACGCGGCGCCTTCAGCTCCGTGTCAGCGACGTAAAGGTCCGCAACGCGGTTGCCGTCGGCGATGCTCAGCACGGCGGTGGACCCGTCGTCGGAGAGTTGCAGCCCGTTGAAGAACCTCTTTCCGCGTACGAGCTCTGTCTTCTGTTTCGACTGCCGGTCGTACCGGGTAATGCCGCGGCTCCACTCGGTGCGGGCGTTCTCGCTGAAGTACAGATACCGGCCATCGTGGCTCCACGCCTGCAGTTGCGGGCGCGGCGCGAGCGAGGTGGAATCGGGGAGCGGGAGCACCATCTCCTTCGCGCCGCTGGCGACATCCACGATCCAGAAGCCTTCGCTGTTGGTGGCGAGGATGGCGTCGCCGGCCGGGCTCCAGCGCGTCACGGAAAAGCGCTCCCTGGCGCGCTGGGCGCGAGCGGCGGCACTGGTGTCGGGTGTGGGTGCGTCCGCGGCGCCGGCCGGTCGCGCCGGAGTCGCCGGCGTTGTCGGGCCTAACAACTGGCGGCGCGTGGAATCGGCGATGGTGCCCAGGAAGACGCGGCCGTCACGGGTGAACGTGTAGCGCCTGCCGTCCTCGCTCCACTGCAGCTGGATGTTGCGCAGCGTCGGGAACAGCGTGCGCGGCTCTCCGCCAGCGGTAGCGCGTGTCACGAGCTGGAACTCGCGCCCTCCGATCACGTCATAGTCGGTCTTCTTCGTGATGTCGTGCTGCGCGGTGATCGCGACGCCATCGCGCGACAGGGTCCACGCCCCGATCCGTCCTTCAGGGTGGATCGTCCGGACGGTGGGCGCGCCGACGTCCCAGAGCACGATCGAGCGCTCCTGGTTCATGCGGTTCATGTCGTCCCATTCGAGGAAGTCGTCCGAGGCGTCTAGGACCGTGATCGGTCCCTTCGTCAGGACCTCGAAGCGTTCCCTGGCCCGCTCCTTCCACGCATTCGCACGCAGAGCGAACGCCAGCGATTTTCCGTCCTGCATCCAGCGGAGTTCGGAGTTCTCGGCGATGTACTGGCCAGGTGGGATGACGGCAGTCGTCACGCGGCCGGTGGCGCGATCCCAGACCTGGAGCTGCTGGTTCTGGTTGGCCACGACGAACATCGCCAGACGCGAGGCGTCGGGCGACCACGTCACGTTCCGGACGATGGTCTTCGCGCGGAAGACCGGTCGCTGCGCCAGGCTCCGTGTGTCCACGACCAGCAACTCGACGGGAGACCCACGCAGGTAGGTCGGGTCGCCGTCGCGTGAAAAGTCGTTCCCCAGCCCATCGCGCCGCAGCGCGACCGAGATCGCGAGCCACCGTCCATCGGCGGAGAGATCGGCCGGCGACACGGTCCTGATATCGAGGATGTCGCCGATGGTCAGCGAGTCGTTCGCCGAGGCGGCAGCCGCCGTTGGGGCGCCGTTCGGAAACGTGATGGTCTGCGCATTCGCGCTGACAGCGACGGTGATTGCCAGTGCGACAAGCCGTGAAACCGCGCGCATCTTCGATCCTCGGTTGGTGCTACTGTTGGTTGGGCTCACGCGGAGGCGCGGGGTCGCGGGATTGTTCTCCATGTGCTTCGCGGTTCTGCGTGAACATCAGGGATTTACTGGGCACTTTTCGAAGAGGGTCGAATCAAGATGGCGGACGCGGCTCTATGTCCGCCAGATGTTCCGAAGAGCGCAAACTGCCGAAGGGCGCGAAAGCCAAAGAGCGCGAGCTGCCAAAAGGCGCAGAGGCCAGACGGCGCAGAAGCCCAACGGCGCAGATGCAAAAAGGCGCAGAAGCCAAGAGGCGCAGAAGCCGAACGGCGCGGAAGCCAAGAGGCGCAGAAGCCAAAAGGCGCAGACTGCCAACTGTCGCTAACAGGCGAGGGGGATCCCGTAACCTCGCGACTGTGCAGTCCCTGAGGCTGACGCCGCCGGGAATCGCTGATAACTTCAGCGCTCGGCGCGCAACCCCGCCTTAAATGACCACCTGCCTCCGTCCAACCTCCGCGATCGCAGTCGCCGTCCTGGCGCTGACCCTTGGCCTCCCGGGTCGCGCGCAGGCTCAGCACGCCGGCATGCACCACATCGTCGTCCCGCCGGGGGCCAGCTATACGGTGGCCGACGTCGAGTTCATGCAGGGGATGATTGCGCATCACGCGCAGGCCATCCACATGTCCCGGATGGCCGAGTCGCACCGCGCCAATCCCCGCGTCCTCAAGCTCGCGATCAAGATCGACCAGTCGCAGGTCGCCGAGATCCGCCTCATGCAGGAGTGGCTCATCGACAATGGCCAGGTTGCGCCCGACACCTCGTCATGGCGCGCGATGACCATGCCCGGCATGCTGACCGAGGCGCAGCTCAAGGCGCTCGATGCCGCCACCGGTGTCGCGTTCGATCGCGCGTTCCTCACCCTGATGATCCAGCATCACGAAGGTGCGCTGAAGATGGTGGCTGACCTGTTTGCCACGCCCGCCGCCGGTCAGGAAATCGACGTCAACGTCTTCGCCAACGACGTGGTCACCGTGCAGACTGCCGAGATCGGCGTTATGCGCCAGATGTTGTCCGAGCTGCCGGAGAAGTAAGCTCGCCCCTTTCGCTTTCACCACGGAGCCTTTCCGATGTCCGTCTCCCGCAGGATGTTCGCGCTCGTCTTTCTGGGCCTCGGCAGCGTTGCGGCCGCGCAGACCTATCCCGACCCGAAGGACCCGCGCAGCAATCTGAAGCCTGGCCGGACCGATGCCGGGGAAGCAGCACGCAACATGCGGCTGGTCTCCACAACGCCCAAGCCGGCGGAGTTCGACACGTCACGCGGCCTGACCTTCGTCAACTCGGATCTTGCGTTCAAGGACAAGTACGTCTTCCAGGGCAACTTTTCCGGGTTCACGATCTGGGATGTGAGCGATCCAGCCAGGCCGAAGGTCGTTTCGGTCACGTCGTGCGTAACGTCGCAGGGAGACCCATCCATTTACGGCAACCTGCTCTTCCTCTCCGCCGAGGGTGGGGCGAATCGCAACGATTGTGCGAAAGGCGGAGTCAGGGACCCGAAGGACCACATGGCCGGCGTCAGGATTTATGACGTCTCGGATCCGACGAAGCCGCGGCTGGTGAAGAACGTGCAGACCTGCAAGGGCTCACACACGCACACCATCGTCCCGCATCCGAGGAACAAGGACGTCATCTACATCTACGTGTCAGGCAGTCAGGCGGCCCGACCGGACAGTGTGGTCCCCGGATGCAGGAACGGCACGGACCCGGCCGACGTGACGAACTCGCTCTTCCGGCTCGACGTCATCAGGGTCGATCTCAAGCGTCCGGAGAGGGCCGAAGTGGTGACGGGTGCGCGCATCTTCACCGGACTCGATCCTGCACCGCGCGCCGCAAGCCGTCAGCCCATTGCGCGTCCCGCCACCGCAGGCGACTCGACTCGGCCGGCGCCAACCGGACCGCGGAACTGCCACGACGTCACGGCGTACCCGGCGGCGAAACTGCTCGCGGGTGCCTGCGGGAGCTACGGGCTGCTGGTGGACATCTCGAATCCGGAAAAGCCCGTCCGGCTCGACGCGAAATCGGACACCAACTTCTCGTTATGGCACACGGCCGTTTTCAGCAACGATGGAAAGAAGGTCGTCTTCACCGATGAGTGGGGCGGCGGCACGTCGCCGATGTGCCAGGCCAACTCGATGATGGAGATGGGCGGGAACACCATCCTGACGGTGGACAAGGCGAAGAAGTACAAGCAGCACGCGTACTTCAAGATTCCGTCGGTGCAGACGGCCCAGGAGAACTGCGTATCGCACAACGGCGGGCTCATTCCGGTGCCCGGTCGTGACATCATGGTGCAGGGCTGGTACCAGGGTGGCGTGAGCGTCATGGAGTTCACCGATCCGGATCACCCGAAGGAGCTGGCGTTTTACGATCGAGGAGCAATCGATCCGCCGCCTGGCGCCGATGTTCCGGTCACGCCACCGCCGCAGGGACGGGGCCGGGGCAACCGCAGCACGATTGGTGGCTCGTGGGGGGCGTACTACTGGAACGGGATGATCTTTTCTTCAGAGATGGATCGCGGCTTCGACATCCTCGAGCTGGAGCCGAGCGACCAGTTGTCGAAGAACGAGATCGAGGCGGCGAA
>DAIUET010000092.1:0-10576 GCA_036845045.1 Gemmatimonadaceae bacterium
GGCGCCGATCCTGATGCACTTTCCGATGGGATCCGCGCCTCCCCAGATCGCGCGCCCCATCCCTTCACTCACCACAACAACCGGCGGGCCGCCTTGGCGGTCGGACGCGTCGAACGCCCGTCCACGCGTTATGCGCGTGCCGGTCGTCGCGAAGTACTCTGGCGATCCCGCCTGCAGGATGAAGCGTCCGCGGCGGCTGATCGAGTCCACGCCGGGAACCCACAGGCCGCGGCCTTCATTGCTCCAGAAAGGGATTGAGGCGGCGAGTGTCGCATGGGTCACGCCCGGGACTTCACGCACGCTGGCGAGCAGGCGGTCGTTGAGCACGGCCGTTTCGGCATCTGACAGCCGCATGCCACGCATGTTGGCGCCCGCCACCAGGATCCGGTCGACGTCGTACCCGAGGCGATATCCCTGGACCTTCTGCAGGCTGCGGACGAACACACCGGCGCCCACGAGCAGCACGACCGACAGTGTTGCCTGGAGTACCAGTAGTGCCGTGCGGGTGCGCCCGCGGCGGTAGGTGCCCTCGCGGGCTCCGGCTTTCAGCGCACCGGCGAGGTCGCCGCGACCGGCCTGAAGTGCCGGCACAATTCCGGTAAGCAGTGCCACGACGAGCGTTGCCATGACGGCGAAGAGCACCGTCCGACCATCCGTCACAACGGAAAACGTTTCCTCTGGCGTGAAGAAGAACGTTCGTAGAGCGGCCGACCCGCCTTGTGCCACCGCCAGCCCGGCCAGCCCACCCAGGAGCGCGAGGACAAAGCTCTCGGTCAACAGCTGCCTGACGAGTCGGGCACGACTCACGCCCAGGGCGAGCCTCACGGCGATCTCACGCTGGCGCCCGACCGCTCGCGACAGCAGGAGGTTCGCCACGTTGGCGCAGGCGATGAGCAGGACTATCAGTGCCACGCCGCTGACCCACGAGGCGACGCGGGTGTCCTGTCGTGCCTGTGGTCCACGCTCGGCCTGTACCGGTCCCAGGAGCACACCGGGGCGCAGTTGGTCGATCGTCCCCCATCCAGGCTCGGCCGCGAGCACCTTCCGGATGCTCGCCGTATACGACGCCGACAGGTCCGCCTGTGCCGCGGTGACGCTGACATCGGGCTTGCGCCGGGCGATGAGTTCGAGCCAGCTCCAGAAATACCGGGTCGTGTAGGTCGAGCCAAACATCCCGTAGGCGAATGCCGTGATCGGCAGGAAGGCGGCGGGCACTCCCTGATCGCTCATTCCTACAAAACCATCCGGCGCCACGCCGATGATTTCACAGATCGCGCGGCCGACGCGGACCGTCTTCCCGATGACGTCCTCGCTGCCGCCATACTTCGTCTTCCAGTAGGCATGGCCAAGAACGATCACGTTATGGCCAGCCGGCAGGCTGTCATCCGTCGCATCGAAGAAACGGCCGAGCACTGGCCGCGCCGAGAAGAAGGAGAAGTAGCTGGCACTGGCGATGGTGACACGCAACTCGCGTGTCTCCTCACCCTCGCCGATGGGAAACTGCCTGGTCTGGAATGCCGCGAACGTCTCGATGGTGCGTGCGTTTCTCGCGAAGTCGAGATACGTCGGAAACGTCAGGTTGCGGTCCGTGCGTCGTTCCAAGTCGCTGTTGAATTGCGTGTAGACGCGGTGGACGGTGGAGGGATCGCGCATGGTCGCCGGCGCCCGGAACAGCAGCCGGTCGACGATGCCGAACATGGTGGCGTTGGCGCCGATGCCGAGGCCTAACGTGAGTACCACCCCGCCGGTGAACACCGGATGCGCTGCCAGCCCGCGCACCGCGTAGCGAACGTCCTGCAGCAGCGTTTCCAGCGCCACCAGACCGCGCGCGTCGCGCGTGTCGTCCTTGATGCGCTCGATACCACCGAAGGCCGCCTGCGACCGTCGCCGCGCCTCGTCAGGGGTCGCCCCGGCACGCACGTGCTTGGCCATTTCTTCCTCGAGATGAAAAGCCAGCTCGGCGTCCAGCTCGCGATCCATGGTGTCGCGTCGGAACAGGGCGCGCAGACGGTACCGCAGGTCGTTGAACAGCATGGCTTCTCCCGTCAGGCCTGATCGAGCACCAGCGCGACGGCCGTGGTCAGTTTGGCCCACGCCTCGGTTTCGGCGGCGAGCTGTTTCCGGCCGGCACGAGTGAGCTCGTAGTACTTCGCCTTCCGATTGTTATCTGACGCGCCCCACTCAGCGCGTACGAGTCCACGACGCTCGAGACGATGCAGCGCCGGATAGAGCGAACCTTGCGGGACCTGAAGGGTTGCCTGTGACACCTGATGCAGGCGCTCCGAAATTGCCCATCCGTGCATGGGCTGCAGCGAGAGTGCTTTCAGGATCAGGAGGTCGAGGGTGCCCTGCGGCAGATCGAGAGAAGGCATGCACAAGGAGAGCAAAGGGCGGCAGCAACCGATCCGGATGACCAGCGCCGCTCCCCTCCGGCTTCTACAGGTCGACTGTAGCCGTCCTCTTGTAGAAGTGCAAGGGGACGGCCTTCGTACGGTGACCGGACGCGAACCGGACGGGACGAATCGAGCGCACGACGCAAGGCTGCCGGGTGTACGGATCGGTCATGAATGCCAGTCGTGGCGCGATACACGCATGGGTCCTGCTGGCCGCGTGCAGCAGTCAGGCGGATTCGCTCTTGATGGTCGGTCCGGGATCCGGGGCGCCCGTCGAGTTCGCGATCGACTTGTGGCCGGGCGAGGGAATCCCGGTCATCGAGACGCGACGGCCGCAGCTACCGCTCAGGAGCGAGCCTGATCCGGGCGCCCGCGTCGTGGACACCCTCGAGACACGCGTGGGCCAGCGTGTGGCGTTTGACTCCACCCGGTACCAGACCATCGAGGCCGGTTCGATCAGCGTCCTGGAACGGTCGCAGGTGACAGGGCGCGACTTGGGAGAGATCTCGCATGTCTCGCTGGACGCGTACTACGCACCGGCCAGAACGGAGATTTCCGTTCCCGTTGACGCGCCGGCGACGATCGACCTCCTCCAGTATCGCGCAGAAGGCACGTGCTTCGTCCGTCTGGGAGAGCGGGTGATTGATGCCCAGCCGTGCCCCGGGTTCGGGCGCGAGAGCATCAAGGTCGTGCGTGAGCCGGTCACGCGCTGGTGGATCCGCGTGCGCGGGAAGGGCGGTGCGTTCGGCTGGCTACTCGTGTCCGACAGCACCGCCCGGTCTGTGAGGCGGGAGTTCTAGATCCGAATTGTCGGCTCGCCGATCAGAGCCGTCGGCGGGGGTCCGCTTCGCGATTGACGGGTTCCACCGGCTCCTGGCGCCGGACGCTGACATCGCCGATTTCAGAAGCCCGCTGGTACGGCCGCTCGACGTCCCCGGTCTCGAGGACCCGCTTGAAGCGCTCGAGGTCCTGCTCGATCTGCTGCCCCGGTTCCTCGCCAAAGAGCCTGGCGATGGTTGCGCCAAACGCCCCGGCCGGCGGGTCGTACTCGAGATCGACCCGAACCTGGGTGGCGCTGTCGCCAACCGAGGAGAAAGACACCGAGCCGGCGTGGCGGATGTCATCGTCGTCCTCCGTGCCGATGGTGCGCCACGAGATGCGCTCGTTAGGGCGGTCTTCGACGAGCTCGGCGTACCACTCACGATCGTTTCCGGCGATTCCCCGGGTACGCCAGTGTGAGCGTCCGCCACCGAGGTTCTCGACCGACTCGAGGTGATGCATGAAGCGGGGCAGGTTCTCGAAATCCCGCCAGAATGCATAGACCTCGCTGCGCGGACGCGCGACCGTGATGGATTTGGTCACGTTCATCTGAAGCTCCCGCATGTGGTGTGGTGGGCAATACACCTGTTCAGGACACGATGCACAATCACCCGGGAGTCATAGCGCGTCATGACTCGTCCGGAGTGCTCCAGATCGGGGACGGGGCCCCGAGTTCCACGAGTCTCCGCGCGAGGAAGCGGCGTTCCGGGCCCTGCGTCACCAGCGCCAGCGCCCGCTCGTAGGCTGTGATCGCTTCGGAGTTCCGTCCCAGGCGACGGAGCAGATCCGCGCGCGCCGAGTGGGCGAGGTGAAAGTCAGTGAGGTCGCCGCCGTCCAGGATCGAGTCGATCAGCGCGAGTCCGGCGTCCGGTTCGTCGCGCATTGCCACCGCCACGGCGCGGTTCAGGGCGACGATTGGCGTTGGTTCCATGCGGATCAGGATGTCATAGAGGGCGACGATCTGTGCCCAGTCGGTTTCAGCCGGCGTACGGGATTCCACGTGAAGCGCGGCGATGGCGGCCTGCAGCGCATAGGGTCCGATCGCCCGGGATCCCAGGGCCTTTTCCACCAGGCGCCGCCCCTCGTCGATCTGCGTCCGGTTCCAGAGTGACCGATCCTGGTCATCCAGCAGTACCAGCTCGCCGCCGCCGGACTCCCGGGCCGCGCGACGGGCGTCGTGGAGGAGCAGCAGCGCCAGCAACCCTTCCGCCTCCGACTCCGGCAGCAGCTCGACCACGAGCCGCGCGAGCGTGATCGCCTCGTTGGCCAGGTCATGCCTGACGACGCTGCTGCCTGACGACGCCGAGTACCCCTCGTTGAACACAAGGTAGATGACGTGGAGGACACTATCGAGCCGGGCTGGAAGATCGGCGCGTGTCGGGACCTGGTAGGGGATACCGGCGTCACGGATCTTGGCCTTGGCGCGAACGATCCGCTGGGCGATCGTCGGCGCGGGCGTGAGGTACGCGCGCGCGATCTCTTCCGTGGTGAGGCCGCACACCTCGCGCAGGGTGAGGGCAATCCGGGCATCGCGGCCTAACGCGGGATGGCAGCAGGTGAAGATGAGTCGCAGGCGGTCATCCTCGACCCGCTCATCATCCAGCTCCGGTTGCGCGATCGCCCCGTCGGCGCGACGGAGGACGGGCGCCAGGCTGGCGTCGAACTTTGCGCGGCGGCGCAGCCGGTCGATCGCCTTGAATCGACCCGCGGACACCAGCCACGTTCGCGGGTTCGCCGGGATGCCGTCGACCGGCCATCGATCGACGGCCGCGACAAAGGCATCCTGCAACGCTTCCTCGGCCAGGTCGAAGTCGCCGAGGAGCCGGATCAGCGTGGCCAGGATGCGGCGCGAGTCGGACCGGTAGATCCCGTCGATCCGACCGCGCACGTGGTCCGGGACATCCATCACGTCTGCGTTACTGCTGGTCGAACTCCATGATGGGACGAACCTCGATCGCTCCGTAACGTGCCGAAGGGATCCTGGACGCGACCTGGATCGCATCGTTCAGGTCACGGGCGTTGATCAGGTAATAGCCGCCCAGCTGTTCCTTGGTCTCAGCGAAGGGTCCATCGGTCGTCGACACCTTGCCGTTGCGGACGCGCACCGTTGTGGCGGTATGTGTCGGCTGCAACGGCTCGCCACCCAGATGATGCCCGCTCTGTCTGATGCCTTCGGTGAAGCTGAAATACTCCCCGAATACGGCGTCAGCCTCCTCCTTTGGCATCGTCTCCCAGGCCTTCTCGTTCTCGTAGATGAGGCAGAGGTAGCGCATGATTCATTTCTCCGGAATGTGGGTGAGCCTGATGACTCATTAGTCGAATGCGTCGGGCTCAATTCGACAGCGAGATGGGAGACGGGGGATGTTCCGGGGGCAACGGGGGCAATGGGGTCAGACTCCATTGACAGCTGCCGTCGTAAGGATCAATGGAGTCTGACCCCATTGCCCCCTGGCTCCCACCAGTCGCTCGTCATCGGGCGCCCACAAGTAGTTGCCGGATCACACCGTCCATCGACCGGGGGCTGTTGATCCAGCGGACCACGACCACCAGGTCGTTCACCGGATCCAAGTAGATGATGTTGTTCCCGGCGCCCCGGTGCTGGAATGACGCTTCGGGGGCGCTGGGCATGGCCCGGCGGCCGGTGTTGAGAAAGAAGTTCATGAAGCCATAACCGGCGTTGACGCCAGGCGTCGTTGCCAGACGTATCCACTCTTCGGAGAGGACCTGCCGGTCTCCCCATTTCCCCTTTCTCAGCGTGAGGTAGCCGAAACGCGCCATGTCCCGCGCGCTGATGATCATCCCGCCGCCCCAGTGCGCGCCGCCGGACATCGATTGCACCAACTGGCCATCCAGCACGATCCACGAGTTGTCGTAACCATACCAGCGCCACGTATTGGACGCCCCGATCGGGTCCATCACGTGTTCGCGCAGCACCTGCGGGAGCGGCCTGCGCCAGACCATGAGCGAGGCCAGCGCCAGCGCGTTTACCCGCACGTCGTTGTAGGTGTAAACCGTTCCCGGTGCGTTGCGGGCCCGCGCCTTGTATTGCTCCAGGTCACCCTGCGGACGGTCCGCCCAGTCAGGTTTGCCCCACAGCGTTCCCTGCCAATCGCTCGTCTGACGGAGCAGATGATCCCAGGTGATCTTCCGGTTGTGCTCCGACGCGAATGGTTCGAGAATCTCGAACGCGTCGAAGGCGCTACCCGTTTTCGGCCGCGGCGTCGCTGTCCCCGGCGCGCCCATCACGTCAGGCGGAACGTCGGCAAGCGGGGCGCGCGCGCTCGGCGTCCCCTTCAGCGCCACCACCGGCGGCACGTACCGCCACACCGGGTCCTCGAGGCTGCGGATCATCTTCCGGTCGTACGCGAGCCCGACGGTGGTGGACACGAAACTCTTTGTCACGCTATAGGTGTTCTCCGGACGATCCACCTCGCCCCACTCAGCGACGAGGTAGCCGCGCCGGATGATCAGCCCCGAGGATCCGCTGCGCACCGTGAATGGACCAACCGCTTCACTGTGCGGCTCGCGCCCGAAGGACGACGCGACGTGATTCTCGAGCAAGTCCCTCGGCGTCGTCGACTCGGCCGCGATCGCGAGCTTGACGGCTGAGTCGACTGAAGACTGCAGCAGCCCCACCTGATCCGGCGTTCGTTTCTCCCACGCACTCGCCGACGGAAAGTACACACCTTGTGCCGCGGCGAGCGCGGGCATGAGCACGGACAGGGCCAGCAGCGTCCGCAGGGATCGCGAGAAGGAGAGCATTAGGTTCACGTTACGACTCCGGGAAGTTCTTGCAGGAGCGAGTAGAGTGGGCCCTTTTCCCGGGATGCCGCAAGACGATCTGCTCAACTCTGAATTGTCGACGTAGGGAGGATGCGTGTATTCGGCCTGCCTGTATTGCCAGAGCTATCTCGGCCGGAATGAGCTGCTTCCGAAATTCCCGGTAGGGAAGCGGCTCGCCTTCGATCGTGCGAAGGGCCGGCTCTGGGTGATCTGCGGATCATGCGCGCGCTGGAACCTCTCGCCGCTCGAGGAGCGCTGGGAATCGATCGAGGAGTGTGAGCGGCAGTTCCGCCGCACACACGTCAGGGTGTCGACGCCGAACATCGGCCTGGTCGAGTTGCGCGAGGGGACGACGCTCATCCGCATCGGCAAGCCGCTCTTCCCCGAGTTCGCCGCCTGGCGATATGGTCGTCGTTTCCGGCGCCGTCGGGTGAAGACCGGACTCGCCGCCGGCACGATCGTGAGTGGCGCGCTTGGCGCGACACTTGGCGCCGTCGCCGCCGGCTTTGGCGGACTGGCGTTCGCGGCGGCGTACGCCACCGCGCTCTGGATCGTCGACGAGGGACCGAAGCGGCGCCGAGTGACGTCGTTCCGGCTGGGGCCACGCCTCCTCCATCTCGAGCAGGATCATGCCGAAGCGACCCGCATCTTCACTGACCGAGGCGCGGAGCGATTCGGTCTGGCGCTACATCACACGGAGGGTGTCGAACTCCTTCGGGGCCCAGACGTGAAGCGTGTCCTGGGATATGTCGTTCCAGCGCTCAGTCCGTTTGGTGGGGCGCGCGAGGAGGTCAGCAGCGCGATCGAACTTGTTGACAGTGCGGGGAGCGCGGATGCCTGCGTAGCGCGAACCCTCGAACGAGCGACGCGGTACGGCGGGTGGTTTTCACATTTCCCGGTCGAGACTCGACTGGCCCTCGAAATGTCCCTTCAGGAAGAGGGAGAACGTCGGGCGCTACAGGGGGAACTCGAGGCTCTCGAGCGGGCCTGGCGCGAGGCGGAGCAGATCGCGGCGATCGCCGATAACCTGCTCATGCCTGGCGACGTGCTGGAACGCATCGCGGGGCTGCGGAAAGGAACCCGCAGCCCCGGCTTTGCCTTCAATTGATTGGTGTTACCGATCAGGCTGTTGCTTCTGTCTCGGTAACGACCGGCTTGGCGCCGCTTCCAGGTGGGCGGCCACGGTTGCGCTGTACTGGCGGCTCGGCGAGCCGCGCCAGGCGGTGCTTGTAGAAGCTGACGACTCTCGGCTGGACGGACTTCTTGGTGTCCCCCTTCTCTGCGCGGAAGGGTGCGTAGTTCTGCTGGTCGCCGGACACGGTGAACCACCACCACGCTTCACCACTCCCTGCCGGCATGCGGACCTGGCAACGGTACGTCTTGTCGCCGTCCGCGAATTCAAACGCCTCGATCATTTGCTGCCTCTCCGCGGGTGAGCCTCAATCTAACCGGAAGGAGGGTCGGATTGTCCCCCTGAGGGGCAGGAATTTTCACCAGTATCCGGTCAAAAGGCGATTTCTGCAGGCTCGCGGGGAGGTCGACGCGGAGGAGGCAAAGCACCACGCCTCAACGGGTTGTGATCGTCCTGTCCGATCCCACTGTCCAAGGCTGGTGGCTCCCGTGCCCAAGCCCAGCTCGACACCTATCTTAGGCCGCCGCCGAATGTCAGCCGCGGCGCTAGGCTCCAAGCTCAGCCCTGAGAGGATCTCAGATGAAGTCACCATTTCTCACCCTCGCACTAGCCGCGCTGGGCAGCGCCAGCGGACACGCCCAGGCACCGGCTCCAACCACCGGCTCGCTCGGTTTCTACCGTTCGCCGGCGATCCACGGCGAGACCATCGTGTTCGCCGCGGAGGGAGACCTCTGGAGCGTACCGATCAGCGGGGGCCTGGCGAGGCGTCTCACCAGTCATGCCGCCGAAGAATCCAGTCCGGCGATCTCCCCGGACGGCAACACGCTCGCCTTCACTGCACGGTACGAGGGACCGTCAGCGCTCTATACCATGCCCATCACCGGCGGCGCTCCCGTGCGGCGCACGTACGATGGGGATAACGCCGTTGCCACGACATGGACACCTGACGGTCGACTCGTTTACACCACCGTCAACTACAGTGGAGTACCAAAGCCCACGATGGTTCAGATCGACCTTCGCAGCGGGACGCGAAGCCTGATTCCGCTCGCGGGCGCATCGGAAGGAGCGTACGACGCGGCGGGACGGACCATTTACTTCGCGCGGCCGGTGTTCCACAACAACGTCACGAAGCGATACACCGGCGGTACGGCACGCGACGTGTGGAAATACACCACCGGCACATCGGAAGCCGTGGAACTAACCGGCGACTACAACGGCGAGAGTCACTCGCCGATGTGGTGGAACGGGCGCGTGTACTTCGTCAGCGATCGCGATGGCACGATGAACATCTGGTCGATGAACGAAGACGGCAGCGACAAGAAGCAGGTCACGCGCCACTCGGGGTGGGACGTGCGGGGTGCGGAGCTCGATCGGGGGCGGATCGTCTACCAACTCGGCGCCGACCTGTGGCTCCTCGATGTCGGCACCGGTCAGACGAAAATGATTCCGATCACCCTGTCATCCGATCTCGACCAGCTTCGCGAGAACTGGGTGACCAACCCGATGGACTATCTCACCGCGGCACACATCTCACCCGATGGTGACCGCGTCGCGTTGACCGCCCGCGGCCGGCTCTTTGTCGCGCCGGTCAAGAGCGGCCGCTTCGTGCGCGCATCGCGCAAAGACAGCGTCCGGTATAGCCACGCCGTGTTCATGCCCGATGGCAAGTCGCTGCTGGCGCTCACGGACGAAAGTGGAGAACTGGAGTTCGCGCGGATTCCGGCAAACGGCGTCGGCAACGAGGAGCACCTGACGAGAGGCGGCGCCATTCTCCGGTTCCGCGGCTACCCCTCTCCCGACGGCAAGTGGATCGCGTGGGCGGACAACAACCGCGACTTGTGGGTGATGGACCTGGCCACGAAGCAGCAGCGAAAGGTCTCGGACCACCGCGAGGGACTCGGCGGCATGAGCTGGTCCCCGGATGGTCGATGGCTGGCGTACGTCATGGCGGCCGCCAACACGTTCCAGCAGATCCGGATCTACGGCGTGGAATCGGGGCGCAGTGTCGCGCTCACCAGCGACCGCACGAACAGTTACGCGCCGGCGTGGGATCCCAAGGGAGAGTTCATCTACTTCCTCTCCGACCGGAATCTCCAGAGCCTGGTCAGTGCGCCGTGGGGGAATCGCCGCCCCGAGCCGTACTTCGACAAGGAGATCGAGATCTACCAGGTGGCACTCCGCGCGGGCCTCCGGTCCCCTTTCCAGCCTGACGACGAGTTGAGCCGCGCAACGCCGCCGGCGCCGAGGGACACATCGGCCGCGGCGAACGCTCCCGTCCGACAGTTGCGGATCGACCTCGAGGGATTGCCACTGCGCCTTCGCCGCGTGCCCGTAGCGTCGGGCAATTACGGGTCGCTGAGCGTGAACACCGAAGCCCTCTTCTACACGTCGACGGCGTCAGGCGCCGGGGCCAACACCGACCTGGTCGCGCTTCGCCACGACGAGCATC
>DAIUET010000093.1:0-10516 GCA_036845045.1 Gemmatimonadaceae bacterium
CCCCCTGGCCCATCCACAGGTTGAACGTCCCGTCGATCACGGTGCGCTTCTCCCTGAGAAAATTGATCAGGGCCGTCATCTCCGGTGCATCGACGTTGAAGTGAGGTGCCACCGCCGCCGCCACGGCGGAGTAGGCGCGCATCGTGGGCCAGTAAAGCGAGTCCGGGAAGAAGTTGGAAAAGAGGAACGCGGCGTGATTGATCTCGTCGAAGCCAAGGTTGACCGCGACCGGCACGCTCATACCCCGAGGGATGTGACCACTCAGGCGCAGTCCGCGCTTGCGTGCCTCGCTGGCAATCGTGGGCACGAAATCAGGGTGCAACAGGTTGTACAACTTGATCTGCTTGTAGCCGAGTGAGTCGTACATCGCGACCAGGGCCCGGGCCTGTGCTTCGTTGCTCGCCAGGGCGTCCGACGGCCCCGCCCAGGCGCCGGGTCCCTCGATGAAACCGCCGAGAATCGTGCGTGGCGACACGATCCGGCCGCTGTTCGCCTGGTCCCGGATCGCGACGCCGACATCCGTATCGGCTGCCAGGTCCCGGATCGTCGTGATCCCCGTCGCCAGCTGCATCACCGTCCCGAACGAGGCGCTGGTCGCCTGGAAGTGCGTGTGCATGTCCCAGAGTCCGGGCAGCACGGCCTTTCCGGTCGCGTCGATGACGGTGGCACCGGACGGCACCGGCACGGCGTCCGCTGGACCAACTCTTTCGATCCGGTCACCACGAATCAGCACGGTGGTCTTCGGCATCATGACGCCGCGCTCGGAATCGAACACGTCGCCATTCCGGATCACGATCGGTCCTTGAACGGGCTTTGTCAGGCGCTGCGCGAGCAGCTCCGCCTGACGATTCCGGTACGCGATTTCGATCCGCCGCATCAGGGGCAGCGCGGCTTCCATTCCGGGGCGCACCGCCATGAACCATTGGACGTCCGACGCGACGAACTCGCCCCGCTCATCGACCCACACGCCCACCGGAATAAAACCCTGATGGATCATCGCCAGCCGCACGCGCTGCCGCGATCCGCCTATCGAGACGGAGGTGTCGGCGATGATCTCGAGCCGTGCAGTCCCCTGCGGCACGAGGCGCGCCGTCCGGTTCGGCTGTTTGAGCAACGTTCTCGCCAGCAGCGCGGTTTCCCAGGGAATGCCGCCCGTCCGGAAGAACATCCCGGGTTCGAACTTGAGGGCGCGGGTCGTCGATGACCGGGCGTTGTTCGCCCCACCGCGGCCGGCGGGACCGTAATTGGCCCATCGCACGGAATCGCCAGCGACCTCGTAACGGATCTGAGGCTCACCCGCTACGCCATCGGGACCGATCGGCCGCATTTCCGAACCGAGCAGGTCCCCCGACGGCGAAAGGCGATACCGGGCCTCGACGCGCTGGCCGCGGTTGCGGTCGGTGTAGATGTAGCGCACGACGGTCGATTCCCCGTCGCGGATGACAACCATCTCACCCGCGACGCGACCGTGATTGAGGATCGGATACCGCGTGGTGTCCGGCGCCACGGTTGGCGTCGTGAGCAGAACGGCGGCAGCGACTGGAAGAAGAGATGAGAGCACCATGGTCTCCGACGGCGTGGAAGATCAGGAATGGCCAATCTTGACCGGACGCATTACCCCGGCAAGCCAGCGGCGCCCCGTTCCGGCCCGGAAAGACGTCGTAAGGTGCTGCCGAGACGCCTGATCCCCTTGCGTCCGGCGCTGCTGAAAGGAATTGTTGCCGCTTCTCAACCAAGGGACCATCGCATGGCCTCTGCGCAGCAGGAGCAATGGGGTACGAAGCTCGGCGTGATCCTGGCTGTGGCCGGATCGGCAGTTGGGCTGGGCAACTTCCTTCGTTTCCCTGGACAGGCAGCCGCCAACGGTGGCGGTGCCTTTCTCATTCCGTATTTCACGGCGCTGCTACTGCTCGGCATTCCGATCGGGTGGGCCGAGTGGGCCATGGGACGGTACGGCGGCAAGAAGGGCCTGCATTCCGCGCCGGCGATCATCGGGCTGATGGCCAAGGGCTCGATGGGTCGCTACCTCGGCGTGATCGGTGTGTTGATTCCGCTCGGGGTTTCGTTCTACTACGTCTTCATCGAGGCATGGACGTTCGGGTATTTCCTCAAGTACCTCACCGGTGGCATCGGCGTTGATGTCACCACCTCGATCACCGAGCAGGCCGCAGCCTCGTCGTCGTTCTACAACAGCTTCACGGGCACCTCACAGGACGGGGTGCTGTTTACCGGCGATTCGAAGCTGACGATCCTGTCGTGGATGACCGTCTTCGCGATCAACATCTACTTCATCTTCCGGGGGCTGTCGAAGGGCATCGAGAAGTTCTGCTCGTACGCCATGCCGGCGATGGCGGTTCTGGCGGTCATCGTGCTTATTCGCGTCCTCACGCTGGGTACGCCCGATCCGAACTTCCCCGACCAGAACGTCGTCAACGGGCTTGGCTACATGTGGAATCCCGATTATTCGCGACTCGGGAACTTCCAGACGTGGCTGGCCGCCGCGGGTCAGATCTTCTTCAGCTTGTCCGTCGGCTTCGGCGTCATCATCAATTACGCGTCGTACATGAAGCGGAACGATGACGTCGCCCTGTCCAGCCTCACGGCCAGCGCGACGAACGAACTGTTCGAGGTCGGGTTCGGCGGCATGATCACCCTGACCGCGGCCTTTGTCTTCCTTGGCGTGAGTGGCACGGCGGGCGCGGTGGCTACCGGTTCCTTCGGCCTCGGATTCTCGACGCTGCCCGTCGTCTTCGCGCACATGGGGCCGTTAGGCAATTTCATCGGCGCCGCCTGGTTCTTCATGCTATTCCTGGCTGCCATCACAAGCTCGCTTTCCATGTACCAGCCGACCGTCGCGCTGTTCAAGGAATCCCTGGGATGGAGCCACGGAAAGGCGACCGGCGCGCTCGCGGTGCTGGGAACGACCGGTGCCGTCCTGACGCTGTGGTTTACGCAGGGTGGCGCGTTCTGGAGCACGGTCGACTTCTGGATCGGCACGTTCCTCATCTTCGTGATGGCGGGTGTGCAGATCATCTACTTCTCGTGGGTGTTCGGCATCGACCGCGGGTGGAAGGAGATCCATAACGGCGCCTCCATCCAGCTGCCGCCGGTGTACAAGTTCATCATGAAGTACGTCGCTCCGACGTACCTCATCGTTGTTTTCGTCGGCTTCTGCGTGCAGAACCTGGGTTCTTCGATCGCCGGAGCCTGGGCTTCGACCGGATCGCGAGTCGCCATCATCACGATTGTGGCCACCCTCGTTTTGCTTCTGCTGACGGTACGCGCCGGTGAGGCGCGCTGGAAGCGCGAAGGCATCGACCTGAACGACACCCAACACGCTGAGTGAGGAGTCCTGACATGACAACCGCCGGATGGGTCACCATGCTCTTCGCCCTGACCGTCGTGTGGGGCGGCGTGATCTGGTGCTTCCGCAGGGTGCTGCAGTCTCCGCAGGAGGAAAAGGCGCCACCAGGATTCGGACCGTAGAAATCTCACTTCAGCCAGGGAGCCTATGACGACAGCCGGATGGATTACGATGATCGTGTGTAACGCGGCAGTCTGGGGTGGAACGATCTGGTGTTTCTGGAAAGTCCTGCAGACGCCCCAGGAGGAAAAGGCACCGATGGGATTTGGTCCGTGACGTGAACGAAACTGCAGTCGAAGGGCCGGCGCCTCACGAGTGCCGGCCCTTCGTGCAATACTGGGCCGCGGCTTTTCCCCGACTCTGGCGGCCAAGAAGAGAGCGTCCCGGGAACCTGGGACCTAATGCTCCACGCCGAGCCTTTCTCGCAGCATCCCGCTTGGCGGCGACCTCTCACCAGCCTGAAGACAGATCTCGTTCAGGATGGCGCCCGCGCCCGTGACCAGAGCATCGACGTCTATCCCCGTGTGCACACCCATACCCTCGAACATCGTCACCAGCGATTCCGTTGCGATGTTCCCCACCATCTGCCTTCCGTCGCGACCGGCTGTCTGACTGGCGGCAACGCTCCCGCCCACACCCCCGAGCGAGGCGTCGAAGATCCGCACGCCATGCAGCCAGGCGGCATAGGCGTTGGCGATGCCCGTCCCGAACCGGTCGTGCAAGTGAACGCCGATCCGCTCCAGGCTCCCCAGTTCGTTTCCAACCGCGTCGAGGACTTCCCCGATGCGCGCCGGGTTCGTCGTGCCGTTGGTGTCGGCCAGCGTGAGATAGGCGCAGCCGAAATCCTCGAGCATGCGGCGACAGACACGCACGACCGTCGCGAGATCGGAAGGGACGGTTGCCACGGCCATGTCCTGGAACGCCGCCGACAGGTGGCCGCGGAGCGCGTATCCGTCGGCTCGCGCCCGGCGGACCACCTCACCGGCCAGTTCCAGGACCTGGTCGACCGTACGACCGCCGAAGTTTTTCCGTGCGTGCGCCTCACTGCCCGTCGGGAAGATGGCCACCACATTGAGCCGCGTCGCCCGGAAGCGCTCATACCCTGCCGCGTTAGGTACCAGCGCCGCCAGTTCGAGGCCGGGCACCGTATCGGGGTCGAGTTGTCTGCCCAGATCATCCGACAGCGCCATTTGCGGCGTGCCCTTCGGTGACACGAAGGCGCCCACTTCGATGTGTCGCACACCGGCGGCGACCAGCGCCTGGCACAGGCGGAGTCGCGGCTCGAGCGGGATGATCCGTCCTGCGGTGACCGCGTCGGGTCCACCGAGGTACTGCAGCCCGTCACGGGGAGCCATTTCGCAGATCCGTACGTCCTGAGACTGCCCGGTCATGGCGATACCTGGCCCGGTGAACGTGTCTGGTCGATCGCCCGGGACATGCGGACAAACCGGAGCGGTGTCCCGTCCGGCAGCACGTCCACGACATCCTCATCCGCGACGAAGCCTAACGCCGCATAGAATGGGACGCCCGGGAGGGTCGCCATCAGCGTGAGTGACCGGAATCCGGACCGGGCCGCTGCCCGCGCACACTCGTCGAGGAGCGCCCGCCCCACTCCCCGGCGCGCTGCCGTCGGCGCGACAAAGAAGGCCCGGATGCGCGCCGCGTCCCGTGACGGGTCGAGCGGGGATGCTGCGCCGACGGGGCGCTGGTCTCCACCGTACAGCGTGTTCCATCGACTCCATCCCCCACACCCCGCGAGCGACCCCTCGAGGCTCGCCACGTAGTAGGTCCGGTCCTCGATCAGCCCCGTGTCAACTCCAAAGACGTATCGGATCGCCGACTCCGTCTCGGCTTCGTTGTAGAACCCCCGGCTCAGCGTCCGAGCCGAATCGGCAATGAGCGTGGACAGCGCAGGTATATCGTCACGCGTCGCGATTCGCAGAGTCACCCCCGGGGTCATGGCTCAGGTTATGTCGGGAATCCATGCGCGGGAAGACGTCGGACTTGCCGCGTTCGGTGCGCCACGCGCATGTTCGACGGCGGTGGGCGTTCCAAACCGGAGATGGCAGTGAGATTCGGGACTCTGTTCCTGCTCGCGGTACCGACACTGGCCCTGGGGCAGTCCAGGGATCCCGGCGCAGTGGCTGACAGCGCGTTCGCCCGGTGGACGCGGCAGACGCCGGGGTGCGCCGTCGGCGCGGCGCAGAACGGGAAAGTCGTCCTGACGCGTGGCTACGGCATGGCCAACCTGGAAACCGGAACCCCGGTCACGGCCGAGACGATCTTCGAGTCCGGGTCCGTGGCCAAACAGTTCACTGCGACGGCAATTCTGCTGCTCATGGGTGACGGCAAGCTCCGACTCGACGATCCGGTGCAGAAATACCTGCCGGAACTTCCCCAGTACGACCGCCCCCTCACGATCAGGCACCTGCTCTCGCACACGAGCGGGCTGCGCGAATGGAGCAACCTGGTTGCCCTGGATGGCTGGCCCCGCGGGACCCGCGTCCACACCCAGGATGACGTACTCGAGGTAATCTTCGCACAGAAGGAACTCAACTATCCGGCGGGGGACCACTACTCATACACGAACTCCGGATTTCTCCTGCTCGTCACGATCGTTGAACGCGTGAGCGGGATGCCGTTCACGACCTTCACCAGCGAGCGGATCTTCAAGCCGCTCGGCATGACGCAGACCAGTTGGCGTGACGACTTCGAGCGCATCGTCCCGGGCCGCGCCCAGGCATATGCGCGTCGGGGACCGGTGTGGGTTCTCGACATGCCATTCGACAACGTCATTGGCGCGGGAGGCATGCTCACCACGGTCGGCGACTGGCTCAAGTGGAATGATGCCCTCGATCGGCGGACGTTAGGCGGTTGGCTCGTCGATTCGCTCGAGTCGCGGGCAACGCTGACGTCGGGGCGGAAGATCACGTACGCCATGGGACTCACCGTCAGCGACTGGCGCGGGGAGCGGGAGGTGGCCCACAGCGGTTCGACCGGCGGGTATGCAACCTACCTGCTTCGCTTTCCGGCCCGCGGCGTATCGGTCGCCGCGATGTGCAATTCGGCGGGCTCCAATCCGACGAGCGCGGCCCGCGCCGTAGCCGAAGCGCTCCTCCCCGCCCTCGCGCCGGTCGCGGCGCCGGATTCCGTGGCAACCGACAACGCCGTTCTGTCACGCGTCGCCGGCGTGTATCGGTCGGTGCGCATCCATGAACCGTTGTACCTCGGCGTCACTGCTCCCGGACGGGGACGCGGTGGCCCGTCGATACGCCGGCTCCCCGATGGCAGCCTGATGATCGGCAATACGCGAGCGCTGGTGGACTTCGGCCCCGACGGACGGCCCACCCGCTTGCGACAGCTCCCGGCGACCGGCGACACGGTCGAATTCCTGTACGCCGGCCCGACGGTCTGGTCACCGGCGGTTACGGAACTGAGCGCCTTTGCCGGTGAGTATGGATCGCCCGAGCTGCGCGCAACATGGACCGCCCGCGTCGACAGCGGCCGACTCGTGCTCTCGGCGCGCCGGGGCAGTCGCCAGGTTCTCACTCCGGTGTATCGCGATGCTTTCAGCGCGGGGAGCATGGGCACGGTGTGGTTCTCCCGCGACGCGCGCGGGCGAGTGGACGCCATGCACGTGAGTGCAGGACGGATGTGGAACATGACCATCCCACGCGTCACGACTGGTACGAGATAGCGGCAAGCCGCTCGCCGCTTATCGCCGGTCGCCGGTCGCCGGTCGCTGGTCGCTGGTCGCTGGTCGCCGGTCGCTGGTCGCTGGTCGCTGGTCGCTGGTCGCTGGTCGCTTATTTAAGGAACGTACGCGATACAATCGATTTCGACCCGCAGTCCCTCGCCAGGGAGCGCGGCCGCCTGGACCGTGGTGCGCGCCGGTCTGTGAGCGCCGAATACGCGAGCATAGACAGCGTTCATCGCTCCGAACTCGCGCATGTCGAGCAGGAAGACTCCACACCGGAGCACATGCTGGAGGTCAGAACCTGACGCGCGCAGGATCGCTTCGATGTTCCTGAGGCATCCTTCGGTCTGGGCCTCGATCCCTTCCGGCATTTCGCCAGTCACCGGATCACGAGCGCCCTGCCCCGAGACGAAGACGAGCTTCTCGAAGCCCACCGCGGGTGAATAGGGTCCCAGCGGCGTGGGGGCGGCGGCGGGAGAGATGAGGCGATGTGGCATGGATGAGTGGTGGGGGTGTTAGGTCAGCTCCCGGAACTCGCGGGGAGCGTGAAGGCGAGGACGGTGTTCCCCTCGCTCGCGTCGGCTCCTTCGCGCGCGTCGTGCTC
Organism: Gemmatimonadaceae bacterium; assembly: GCA_036845045.1. Classification (GTDB taxonomy): domain Bacteria; phylum Gemmatimonadota; class Gemmatimonadetes; order Gemmatimonadales; family Gemmatimonadaceae; genus JABWBJ01. Next base: position 7,666 of record DAIUET010000093.1, read on the forward strand.
CATCTGGCGGCGGACCATGTCGTAGTAGACGCCGCGCGCGGCCATCAACGACGCATGAGTCCCGTGTTCGATGATCCGCCCATCCTCCATGAGCAGGATGAGGTCCGCCCGGCGAATAGTGGACAGCCGGTGGGCGATCACGAACGTGGTCCGTCCGGCAAGGAGTGATGCCATCGAGGCCTGGATGAGCTGTTCGCTCTCCGTGTCCAGGTTACTGGTCGCTTCATCGAGGATCAGGATCTGCGGTCGCGCGGCAATCGCGCGCGCGATCGCCAGTCGCTGCTGCTGGCCGCCGGACAGCTTGACGCCCCGTTCCCCGATGAACGTCTCGTAGCGCTCGGGGAGGCGGTCGATGAACTCGTGCGCGTTGGCCCGGCGCGCGGCATCCTCGATGTCGGCGTCACTCGCATCGTGGCGCCCGTAAGCGATGTTGTCGCGCACCGAGCCATCGAAGAGGAACACGTCCTGCTGCACGATGGCGAGCAGTTTCCGATAGCTCCGCAGTGTGAATTCGCGAATGTCCTGTCCGTTGAGGAGGATCGTCCCGCGCGTCGGATCGTGAAACCGCGCCACGAGGTCGGTGACCGTGGTCTTCCCGGCGCCGCTGCGTCCCACCAGAGCCACGACCGACCCCCCCGGAACGATGACGTTGAAGTCGCGGACCACCGGCTGACCCGGGCGGTACTCGAACTCCACGCCGTCGAACCGGATTTCACGCACGTCCGTCGGCGCGTCGACGGCGTCAGGCCGGTCGGGTTTGTCGTCCTCCATGGCCAGGACCTCGAAGACCCGTTCCATCGCCGCCAGCGAGCGTTGCAGTTCAGAGAACGAGTTCACGATCGACCAGACAGGGTTCAGCAGCAGGAACGTGAACCACTGGAACGCCATGATGTCGCCGATCGTGGCCCGGCCCTCCAGGTGCAGGTGGCCGCCGTACCAGACGATGACCACGTTCACCACGCCTAACAACAGTCCCCACGACGTCCACAGCACTCGCTCCCGCCGGTGGGCAAACAGCTCCTTACGGAGGACCGTGTGCCGGCCCGTGAGGTATTCGGACAGCTCGCGGACCTCGCGGCCGAAGGCCCGCACCACCCGGATCCCCGAGAACGTCTCCCCCACGCGACCGTCGATCACCTCCACGTCCTTCCGCACCGACCGGTAGATCGGCCTCACGCGACGCGCCGAGGCAAAGCTGATGAGCATCGCGCCGGGGATGATCGCTATCGCCATCAGCGCCAGACGCCAGTTCAGCGACAACAGGATACCGATGGCCACCAGCAGCCGTATCACCGCCAGCGACGGCGAGATCACCGCCATCTGCAGTAATCCGGTCGTGGTGTCGATGTCTCCCGTCAGGCGCGACAGGATCCCGCCGGTCTTCATGTCCCACAGCTTTGGCAGCGGAAGGTGAAGCAACCGGTCGAAGAGCGAGCGGCGCAGGGACAGCATGACGCGGACGTTCAGGAGGCGCTGCCGGAATTCCTTGAGGACGTTCAGCAGGTTCGAAAACACGATGACCGCCAGGAACGTGCCGCCAACGACGTTGAGTCTCGTCAGGCGGCTGGCGGCGTCCAGGTCTGTGTTCAGGAGGACCCGGTCGATGATGTGCCGCATGAAGAGCGGCTCCACCAGCTGGAGACCGGCTGCGGCCACCGCAAGCCCGAAGACGAGCGCTACGCGGTATCGGTGCGGCTTGAGCCATCGCAGGTATTCGCGAAGAAACTCGCGCCGTCTCTGCTTCCGCGTTGCCTCGTCGGCGTCCCGCCTGGCACGGCCGCTGCGGGCGTCCGTGAGGTCGTCGAGTCGGCGGTGCCGATAGTCATCGACAAACTCCTGGTATCGCTGGCGAGATGTATACGGGCGCTTGGGTCCGGCGAGATCCGGCATGGACGCGAAAAGGCGAGGACACTGCAGCGGCGAACGTCGAAAACTATCGTGCCGCCCCGCCCGGTTGCGCGCTTCCGACTGTCGTTGAGGGGTCCGCCGGGTCCAACCCGGGAATGACTTCATGACGGTCGAGCTGACGTGCCTGAGAAAATCCGGGCGCGGCAGCGTTTCGCTTGACCCGTCGGCGGCCGGTGTGCAGTTCGGCCCGGACGCGCAACAGACCACCCTCGTCGTCATCTGACGGTCCCTCGGGTGTCACAACGGCCACGGCCCGCGGATAACTTCCAGTGTGCGCCCGACCAGGCTCCTCACCATCACTGTGGCCGTCTCGGCTCTGACGGGACCGCTGCTCTTCGCCCGACCAGGGACCGGCGGCCCGTCACTGTTGGCCGCGTCGGCCGCGACGACGCAGGGATTCCGCCGCTTTGTCTGGGAGCCTAACGTCCCGTACGACGGCAAGTTCACCTTCGCGCGCCTCAGCTATACCGTGTACCGTCGGAGCGGCTGGGAGTTTGACTACCCGGCCATGGAACGGCATCTCATGACGATGCTCCGGGAAATCACGGAGCTTCATCCGCACCAGACCGGCAGCAACATCCACGCCATGGATGACCCGGAGCTGCTCAAGTACCCCGTCGCCTATCTGTCAGAACCGGGGTACTGGTATCCCAGTGAGAGTGAAGTCCTGGGCCTCCGGACGTATCTGCAGAAGGGCGGCTTCCTGATTGTCGACGATTTCAGGCAGAACGAGTGGTACAACTTCGAGCAGCAGATGCTGCGCGTGCTGCCCGGCGCGAACATCGAGCACCTCGAGCTCGGCCATCCGGTGTTCGATTCCTTCTTTCATATCGAGTCGCTGGACATGCCGTACCCGAGCGAGCCGAACCTTCGGGCGCAGTTCCTGGGTATTCATGAGGACAACGATCCCACGAAGCGGCTGATGGTCGTCATCAACTACAAC
>DAIUET010000094.1:0-7419 GCA_036845045.1 Gemmatimonadaceae bacterium
ATCACCGGTGCGCCGCGTGATGGACCCGGCCCGGACCGCGGGCTTCACCGGCGGCATGCGCATCGCGGAGACGCGCCGCCCCGAGTGGACCGACGACGGGGCAACAATCTTCATCGGCCTGCGCCCGCGGCAGATCGCGGACTCCACGCCAGCCGGACGCGCCGGCGGAGGCGCGTCGAAGGTGTCGGATGTGCAGGTCTGGCACTCGCAGGACGTGCGCATCATGCCGATGCAGAAGGCGCAGGAAAACCAGGACCTGCAGCGGACGTTGCTTGCGGCGTGGCATCCCGGCGACGGAAAGTTCGTCCAGGTCTCCCAGTTCCTCATGGAGACCACGCGCATCTTCCCGGATGGAAAGCACGTCGCCGAGTACGACCGGTCCGCCTACGGCTGGGGCACGATGTTCGGTCGCCCCTACCAGGACATCTGGTTGATCGACGTCCGGACCGGTCAGCGCACGAAAGCGCTGGAGAAGGTGCGCTACTTCTATGGTCCGAGTCCCAGCGGACGGCGGCTCGCCTGGTACGACGGCACGCATTACTGGAGCTACGACCTCGCGACAGGGACGCGCACCAACCTCAGTGCCGCCGCGAAATCGTCGTTCGCCGACGTGGACTGGGACTACCCGGGCGATCTCACCCCGCCCGAAGGCAACGCCGGCTGGACGAAGGACGAGCGCGGCTTTCTCGCCTACGACACGCACGACGTGTGGCTGCTGGGCGCCGATGGCAGGAGCGCGACGCGCCTGACCTCGGGTGCGGCCGACGGAACGGTGCATCGCCTGGTGCGCCTGACGCCGGCTGATGAGGGTATCGACCTCAGCGGACCCGTGTACCTGTCCCTCAATGGCCGATTGACGAAGAAGTCCGGCTACGCGCGCCTGACGAGTGGCCGGAATCCCGAGGCATCGCGTGTCGAGCGGCTGCTGTACGACGACGCCCGCATCTTCCGCCTGATGAAGGCGGACAGCGCCGACGTGCTGGCGTTCACGCGTGAGCGGTTCAATGATGCGCCCGACTGGTATGTCGGCGGGCCGTTGCTGCGGGACCCGCGCCAGGTGACGGCGTTCAATGCCTTCCAGTCCAGCTACGCGTGGGGAAAGTCGGAGCTGGTCAACTTCACCAGCGCCGCCGAGCGCCCGCTGCAGGCCGCGCTGTACTATCCGGCGAATTACGATTCATCGCGGAAGTATCCGATGATCGTGTACACCTATGAGCTGCTCTCGCAGAACGTGCACCAGTATCCGGTGCCGTCGGAGCGGAGCTACTACAACACCGCGGTGTGGACGGCAAACGGCTATTTCGTCCTGCAGCCGGACATCGTCTTCCGTGGCCGCGATCCCGGCATCTCGGTCCTTGATGCCGTCGTGCCCGCAGTGAAGACGATCATCGGTCGCGGACTGGTCGATTCAGCGCGGGTGGGACACGTCGGCCATTCGTGGGGCGGCTACGAGGCGACGTTCCTGCCGACGCGCACGCACATCTTCGCCGCCACGGTGGCGGGCGCCCCCATCACGAACTTCCTGAGCTTCGCCGGTGCGATCCACTGGACGCCAGGAATCGCCGAATTCGACCACTGGGAAACGGGACAGGCGCGTATGGACGTGCCGTACTGGGAGGACCTGGAGGCGTACCTGCGCAATTCACCGGCGGCGAAGGTCCATGAGCTGCGAACGCCGATCCTGATGGAAGTCGGCGATGCGGACGGCACGGTCGACTGGCACCAGGGCATCGAGTTCTACAACTTCGCGCGCCGCGCCGGCCGCAAGGATTTCGTCCTGCTCGTCTACCCGGGCGAAGACCACGGGCTGCGGAAAAAGGAAAATCAGATCGACTACCACCGTCGGATCAACGAGTGGTTCGGTCACTATCTCAAGGGTCAGCCCGCGCCGAAGTGGATGAAGGACGGCGTGACGTGGCTGGAGCGGAAGGCGGTGCTGGACGGGAACAAGTAGTTGCCAAGTTGCCAAGTTGCCAAGTTGCCAAGTTGCCAAGTGCATTCTTCGCAACTTCGCAACTTCGCAACTTCGCAACTAGAACGTTATTCCCAGCGTCGTGATCGTCCGCTTCAACGGATGGTGCCGGCGCATCTCCACGAACACGCCCAACCGCGCAACGCCGAGGCGCACTCCGCCGCCGGTATTCCAGCCCATCTCCTTTGGCGCGCCTGGGGCGAGAACGTACCGGCCACGGCCGACAATCCCGTATGGTTGTACGACTGGCAGTTGCATGACCGCGACCGCGTTCACCGTGTAGGACAGGTGTTCCGTCTTCAACTCGCTGCCGATGAGCAGCGCGTCCGCGCGCAGGGCCAGCGGAATCACGGGCAGCGCAAGCTGCGCGCCCAGTTGCTTGGCGTCCTTCGTAAATGTAGACACGCCGGCTTCAGCGGAACCCCCGATCCCCGCCCACAGGCTGAGGCCCGTCTGGGCGGCAGCGGTCGGCGCGCTTCCAGACAGCAGTGCACTCGTCAGGCAGACCACGGGTGCACGCAGTCGTTTCCATTGCATGAGCCACCTCACCGATTGGTCACTCGATACTTCTCCAGGATTTCACGCAGCCGGTCCAGCGGCAGCGCTTCGACCGTTCGACCGCGGCTGGTGACCGTGGTCGCCTTCAACAGCGAGTTGTAGATCGATTCCTCCGTTGCCTCCACAACCCCCTGGAACAGCGCCGACATGGCGTCATTTCCCAGGTCCTCCACCTGCCGGACTGGACTGGGCGATCCCGCTCCGGCACCTCCCTGCCTGACGCGACGCCGCACCGTCGGTGACGTCGAGAACGCCAGGACGTAATCCCCGCTCCCGTTGGACGCCGACGATCCCGTGCGCGACAAGCCCATGATCGCCCGCGCCGCCAGTCGCTCGAGGTTGCGATCCGACAGCGGCGCGTCGGTCGCTACCACGATCATGATCGATCCGTCTCCCGATTCCGCTGCGTCCGGCTCGCCTCCACGGCCACGCTCCACGTCGCCCCGGAATGAGTAACGGCCCAGCTCCTTCCCCACGGGCGCACCCAGGATCTGCAGTACGCCCCCAAAGTTCGATTGAACGAGTACGCCAACCGTATACCCCCCCAGCGAGGCGGGGATGACGCGTGAAGACGTCCCGATACCCCCCTTGAAGCCGAACGCGACTGTTCCAGCGCCAGCCCCAACCGCACCCTCCTCTACCGGGCCCGACTGCGCCTGTTCCAGCGCCTGCCGCACGTGCTCCGGACGCACGGGCCGGGTGCGGATCGCGTTGAGCGAACCGTCGTTGGTCTCACCCACCACCGGGTTGATGGACTGCACGCTCTGCATGCCGGGTCGCGACAGGAGCCACTCGACCATCGCGTCGGCCGCGCGCCAGACGCAAAGGGTGCATGTGAGCAGGATCGGCGTCTCGAGTTCGCCGAGTTCGCCGAGTTGGGTAACACCGAGCAGTTTCCCGAATCCATTCCCGACGTACAGCGCGGCCGGCACACGCTCGAAGTAGACGTTGTCGGCGTGCTGCAGGATGGCAGTGACACCGGTCCGGACGGAGTCCCCCTCGATGATGGTGGCGTGGCCCACCCGGACACCGGCCACGTCGGTGATGGCGTTCTGCGGGCCGGTCTGGAACACGCCGGGCACCACGCCCAGGTCTCTGGCGCGCGGGCGCGGTTCCTGCGCGCCGGCCATGGCACTCCCCAGGACGCCTAACGTCAATGTCATCATGACTCGCATGTGCGGCTCCGGTAGTCGGGTTACGGCGCGGCCGGTGCGCGACCCGCGACGGCGGTGCTGGTGACCGGGATCCGTGTCGCGGCCCACGAACTGCGGCCGTCCAGGGTGTACCGGGCGTCAGCGATCGTCACCCACGTGGTGCCGCCGGACTGCTCGATCACGTAGTACGGCAGGCGCGCCCACGAATGATACTCGCGTCCCTGCGGCGTCTGGTTCGCGAGAGCCACCACCGGGTGCGACGCGTTCAGCGGGATCGTGAACCACGGCGCCGACAGGTCATCCGCCAGCACCGAGTAGGACGCGAGCTGGTATGCGCCATTCCAATGGTAGATGACGCGGCGCCGCACCGGGTTCGCCGGCATCGGCTCCACCACAACGGTATCGGCCGTGATGCCCCGCGCGGCGAGTGCGTCGCGCACGCCGCTGCGCGCCGCAACCGTGAGGGCGCCCATGAGCGCGACATACCCGGCCACGGACAGCAGTGCCACGGCCGCCGGCCGCGCACTCCGGTCCGGATCCAGGCCGGTCCGCGCACGGCGCCGCGACAGCCAGACCCCAGCGCCTAACGCCAGCCAGATCCATGGATCGACGATGAACAGGGTGTCGGCGTACCACCAGCGGCCGTCCAGCGGCATCAGCCAGCGCATGCCGTAGGTGTTCATCCAGTCCAGGAACGGGTGGGTCAGCATCCCGATCGCCGACAGGAGGAGCAGCCACCGGGCGTTCGGCGTTTCCCCTGACCCGCGCCACCGGTGCCAGGCGATCATGATGCCGGTCAGGAGCAGCGGCAGCACCACCAGCGCGGGCAGGCCGTGCGTCACGCCGCGCCGGAATCCCAGGCTGTGCCCGAGTGGAACCGCGATCACGTCGACGTCGGGAAAATTTGCGGCGAGCATCAGTGTCGCCGAGCCGAGCGCCGTGCGGCGCTTGAGGCCGGCCTCGGCCAGCGCGGCGCCCACCAGGCTGTGACAGATGTTGTCCATCGGCTCGTCAGGCAGTCGCCACGCCAGTCGTGAGCGCACGCTCCCGGCGTGACACCAGCAGCGCCGTGCTGGCGTAGCTGGTCAGGTTCAGCAGGGTCTTGAACAGGTCGGGGATGAAGTCCACGGCGATGAGGATGCCGAGGCCCTCCGGCGGAAGCCCTACCGCGAGGTACAGCGGCGCCTGGACGAAGAAGCCACCGCTCGGAATGCCGGGGACGGTGAGCGAGAGCAGGATACAGCCGACACCGAAGATGACGAGATTCGTCCCGGAGAAGTCCACGCCGTAGAGCTGCGCCACCAGGACCGCGCCTAACGGCCACGTGATCGGCGAGTTCAGCTTGAAAATCGACGCACACAACGGCAGGACGAATCCCGCGACCGTCGCTGACAGCCCCAGGCGCGTCCGGGCATCGGTGAGCAGGACCGGCAGCGCCGCCAGCGACGATCGCGACGTGAAGGCGATGGTCTGCGCGGGAAGCAACGCCGGCGCCAGGACGCGCAGAGGCACTCCGCCGGCCCGCGCCGTGATTACGTAGAGCAGGCCGATGGCGATCGACAGGCAGACGACGCAGGCCACGATGTAGACGACGATCGCCCCCGCCGCGGCAACGCCCAGCCGCGCCCCGACCGACATCGCCAGGGCAAAGACGCCGACGGGCGCGACGATCACCACCCAGCGGATGATCGTGATCATCGCATCGGCGACACCCTGGAAAAAGCGCACGTGCGTTTCCCGGATCTCGTCGCGAACGCGCGAGAGCGCCATGCCGTAGGCCAGGCTGAAGATCACGAGCGGAAGGAGGGCCCCGTCGGCCGCCGCCCGGATCGGGTTGCTCGGCACCAGCGACAGCAGCCATTCCCGGAGCGACACCTGCTGCAGGAGTGCCGGGTCGAACCGCGCGGCCTCGCGCAACGCCGCCGTACTCGCCGGATCGAACGACAGTCCGCCCAGCACGGCCTTCGCCAGTGGCACCATGATGACGGCGAACAACGAGAGCAGCGCGACCATGATGGCCAGCGTGCGCACGCCAAGCGTCCCAATCTGCCGCGTGTCGCGCGATCCCGCGATCGCTGCGATGAGCATCGTCACGATCAGTGGCAGGATGGGCATCCGGATCGCGTTGATCCAGAGTGTGCCCAGCGGTTCCACATATCCCGGGACGGCGGTCGACCGCAGCGCCATGCCGCCGACGAAGCCGGCCACCAGCGCCACGGCCACCTGCAGCGTGGGTGATCGCAGTGTCAACGGGATGCGCCTCTCGCCTCAGTAGTCGAGAAAGACATCATCCTCGAAGCAATAGAACCAGCGCTCGCCAGGTTCCGCCGATGCCACCACGCGGTGCCCCGTCTTCGACGCGTGCTTCCTGGCATGCTGGTTGGGCGACTGGTCGCAACACCGGGTCCCGCCGCATTCCTGGCACGTCCTGAGATGGACCCATTGGCCGCCGATCCGCACACAGTCTTCGCATTCGTGGGCGAGTGCCTCGCGAACGGACGCTGTGGGATCGAGGTGCTTGCAGGACATGGCGTTCACGGTCGGGTGGACCTGCCCGCGCGAGCGGGACGCGCGCTCAAAGCTATACGCCGCGACACTCGGCGCGAGAAGCCGGGCATCACGGGTCTCCGCCGGATATCTTGACTGACCCCGCACGTCGAGGACTGGATGAGCAGAACGATCGCGGCCGAGGAATGCACCGCCCTCGGCGCCACACAGCACGCGTTCGAGGCCTACCCCAACCGGGATGTGAGCCTGGGCCACCTCACTGTGACGCGCGTGCTTCCGATCCGCGACCGGCGCATGATCGGCCCCTGGTGTTTTCTCGATCGCTTCGGACCGTTGTCATTCGCGGCCGACAAGCCGATGGATGTCGCGCCGCATCCCCACACCGGCCTGCAGACGGTAACCTGGCTCCTCGAAGGGGAAGTGTTGCACGACGACAGTCTCGGCTGCGAAGCGACCGCCCGTCCCGGTGGAGTCAACGTCATGACGTCGGGACGGGGCATTGCCCACGCCGAGCAGACTCCACGGCAGAACAGTGGCCGGCTGAACGGGGCCCAGCTCTGGGTGGCACTGCCTGACGAGCAGCGCCACGTCGATCCGTCGTTCGACGGTGTTGACCAGGTCCCGGTGATCGAATCGCCGGGTGGCCTGACGCAGGTGTTTGCTGGCTCGCTGTCCGGTATCACCTCCCCGGGCCGGCATTTTTCGCCCCTGGTCGGCGTCGACGTGCAGGTGCATCCCGGCTCCGAGGTTGCGATGGACCTCGAACGGAACTTCGAGCATGCCGTCCTGGTGCTCGACGGGGAATGCTCGATCGAGGGAGAACCACTGCGCCCGCGGATGCTCTACTACCTTGGAGCGAATCGTAACAGTGTCGCCTTCCAGAGTCGCGCGGGCGGTCGCGCGCTTCTCATCGGCGGCCCGCCGTTCCCGGAACGCATTCTGATGTGGTGGAACTTCGTCGCGCGGACACCGGAGGAAATCGCACAGTTCCGCGACGACTGGGAGCACCGCCGGCGTTTCGGCGAAGTACCGTCGTATCAGGGCGCGCGGCTCGATGCGCCGGAACTGGCGCGCCTCGCGCGCCCGGACGCGATGAGCTGACGCGTCATGCCCGACGTGCACCCGCAGGTCACCGACAATGTTGCGCAGAACCGGTACGAGGTCGCCATCGGGGACGAGGTGGGCGTGCTAGAATACCGCCGGACAGAGGATACGATCAACATCGTG
>DAIUET010000094.1:7429-10488 GCA_036845045.1 Gemmatimonadaceae bacterium
CGCGTCGAAGCGGCGCGACGGTTCGCGGCCGCGCGCGATCGCCCAGCCGCCGGAAAGAGGGGACGATCATCCTGGTGCACACGGAGGTGCCTGAAGCCTGGCGGGGACGAGGCATCGGTACGCACCTGGCGCGGCACGCGCTCGATGAGGCGCGGAAGGCGGGCCTTGATGTGGTGGTGAGATGCCCGTTCGTCACGTCCTGGCTCAAGCGCCACAGGGAGTACGACGACATCGTCGTCGCACGGGTCGTCGAAGACGGGACGGGGACCGATCAGCCGCCGCGGGGACCCAGGTAGTCGCGCACGAAACGATCGTCGGCCCGGGCCATGAACGGAGGCCCCATCTCGTACGTGGTGCCGGCGGTGCACCAGGTCACGTGGTGCACCGCCGCGAGTAACGCGGGGACTTCGTGGCCGGTGACCACGACCGCGCAACCGGCGCGCGCCATGTCGGCCAGGACCTCAAGGAGCCCCTCCGCGTCGATCGGGGCGATGTTGCGCAACGGTTCGTCGGCCAGCAGGCATGCCGGCTGTCGAAGCAACGCAAACGCCACTTCCACCCTCCGGCGCTCGCCGCTCGAAAGCTCGAATGGTCGCGCATCGAGCAGGCGCGAAATCGTCAGGCGTTCTGCTACACGGTCTATACCGTGCGCGTCTTCAGGCGCCCGCACGAACTCGAGATGCTGGCGCACCGTGAAGGCGTGCGACAGCAGGTCGTGATCCGGAATGACGCAAAGTCCTTCCCGGGCCAGGGTGGCAAGCCGCACGCGTTGACGGACGACGCCCGCGAAGCGAACCGCTCCCGTATCAGGCTGGATCAATCCCGCGGCAATCCTCAGCAACGTGGACTTCCCCGCCCCATTGCGGCCCAGCAGCGCGCGCAGCTCACCGCGGACCGCGCGCAGCGACGCCGAGCGCAGCACGGGCGTGGCGCCATAGCTTTTTCCCACGCAATCCGCGACGAGGATCTCCCTCACGGTATGATCGTCAGGAGCAGGACTTCGCCGACGATGGCGGGCAGCACTCCGACCATCACGGCACCAGCCGTCGCCACGCCGAGATTGTGGAGCAGCACCAGCTCCTTGCGTCGAAGCAGATCCACGAGCATCAGGCTGACCGACATAACGAAAGCCCAGATGGCAACAGTTGGGTCGTCATGGGCCTGCACGACCGCGGCATCGACGGCGGACCTCGGCGCCGAAGCGGCCTTCATCGCGAGTACCAACAGTGCCATGAGGTGAGACAGCACCCAGAGCGCGGTGCCGCGCAGCAGCAGGGTCCGCAGGAATCGGCGCGGCGGCAAACGGCGCATGAAGGCGGACAAGTTCTCTGTGAGAGTTGGTCTGGCGGCCCCAACGATACACCTTTTCGTCACGTACGTTTCGCTGAACGGTGTGGCCAACACGCGCCCGCTACCCCGAGACCCAGACGCCTTTGCCCCCCGCGCTCCGACTCCTGCTGCTCGTCACGTTCCTGGTCAGTGTGACCGGAACTCTCGTGGAACTCCTTCTACTGGAGCACTTCGAGGATGCGTGGCAGTGGGCTCCCATCGCACTGCTCGGCGCCGCGCTGCTGACGCTCGCCTGGCACGCATTGGAACGAGGTGTCGCCAGCCTTAACGTTCTACGGGGCCTGATGGTCTTGTGCATGGTCAGCGGCATCATCGGCCTTTTGCTGCACTATCGCGGTAACGTGGAGTTCGAGCTGGAGATGTACCCTGATCTCGCCGGCTGGAAGCTGTTCCGGGACGCGATGATGGGCGCGACGCCGGCGCTGGCGCCGGGCGCGATGTTACAGATCGGACTTGTAGGGTGGGCGTGGACGTTCCGGCACCCGGCCTTCAAGCCGTCACTGAATGCACAATCACTCGAGGGGTGAAGCAATGATCCGCACGAAGGTACTGCAGGTGATTCTGGCAGCAGCCGTCCTGGCGCCGTTCCCCGCCTCGGCCCAGCTCGGGCGACAGATGGGCCTCGTCGACCCCAATGTCGCGACCGAGGCGCAGCTGCTGGCGGTCCCGCACATGAATGCCACCGTCGTCAAGGCGCTCATGGAAAAGCGCCCGTTCATGAACATCGTCGAGCTGAACACGTGGCTTCTGTCGCAGGGGCTGACGCAGGAACAGCTCGGCGAGTCCTACGGGAAGATGTTCATCCACGTGAACCTCAACCTCTCGCCTCGCGACGAGATCATGCTGATCCCGCGGGCCGGCCGGCGGATGGCGCGTGAATTCGATGAATACAAGCCGTATACCGGCGGTTACGCGCAGTTCCGGCGGGAGATCGGCAAGTACGTGAACGAGCAGGAGGTCGCGCACCTCGAGCAGTACACGTTCATCCCGATTGACCTCAACACGGCCTCTGATTCCGCCATCCTGTCGATTCCGGGCGCTGGACCGCGGGTGCTTCGTGAGTTCAAGGAGTACCGGCCCTATCCCAACATCGAGAAGTTCCGCCGCGAGATGGGCAAGTACTGGAACGAGAAAGAGGTGGCGCGACTGGAGCGATACGTTACGATCAAACAGTAGTTCAAGGTCAGAGGTCAGAGGTCAGAGGTCAGAGGTCAGAGGTCAGAGGTCAGAAATACCACTCTTTCCCTTACCTCTGACCTCTGACCTCTGACCTGAAACGAAAGGAAACGCCTCGGAGCTTCGGCCCGGGGCGTTCCTTTCGAATGACTCAACGTTCTTCCATCCACCGATCCTCGAGCACTTCCACGGTCTTCGTCAGCGTCTGTCCGCCGACCGTCAACGTGACCTTGTAGGTGCCGGGTGTCACGCCCGCGATCCCCCCGCCGCCCCCGCCACCCCCGCCCCGCCCACCCTGCGCCGCGCCTGCCGGCGCGTTAGGCGCCAGGTTCCACTGCACGCGGTTGATCCCCTGCGCCACCGGCCCCTCGATGTCGCGGATGACACGCCCCGACACATCGGCGATCTGGATGCGCGCCGTGCCCGAGCCCGCCGCCTTGAGGTAGTAGTTGATCGTTGTCCCGCGCGGCGCGTTTTCGCCCTGGAACACCATCTGCCCGGTGACCTGCTGGCCAGCCTTCCGGTCGTTCAGC
>DAIUET010000095.1:0-10453 GCA_036845045.1 Gemmatimonadaceae bacterium
GGTTCCTGGCCACGATCGATGGGGGCATGAAGCGGTTCGACGAAATCGCGCCGGTACCGGCCACGCAGGGCTCGACCGCGATCCGCGGCACCGTCAGTGGCGAGGACGCCTTCCGCCTGTACGACACGTTCGGGTTCCCGATCGACCTCACCGAGCTGATGGCGCGTGAGCGTGGGTACACGGTCGACATCGCCGGCTTCGAGGCCGCCCTTGGCCGCCAGCGCGAGATGTCGCAGGAAGAGCGGAAGTCGAAGAAGCTCACTGTCGCGGTGGACGATCTGGCCAGGCAGGCAGAGTGGTCCACGGAAAAGCGCGGAGCGACTGGACTTCCATCGACCGGAGCGCCGGTTGCACTGGAGCCCGTTGGAATCCTGACCGACCAAGCCCTTGGCGAGTCGACGGCAGAGGTGTTGCCGCCCACACGATTCGTCGGCTATGACACGGTCGAGATCGAAACGCAGGTTGCGGCGGTCCGCCAGCTCGGCGACGGGCGCGTCGCCGTTCTCCTTCGTGAGACGCCGTTCTATGCCGAGTCGGGCGGCCAGGTGTCGGACGGTGGCGAGATCGTTGGAGACGGGTGGCGTGTCGACGTGGACGACGTGCGCAAGGTCGACGGTCGCACAGCCGCTTTGGGCCGCCTGACGGGTGAGGTGAGGTTCGGGCCGGCGGTGGCGCGTGTCCCCAGCGACCGCCGCAGGGACACCGAGCGGAATCACACGGCCACGCACCTGCTGCACGCCGCACTGCGTGAGATTCTCGGCGAGAGTGTCCACCAGGCCGGGTCGCTCGTCGCGCCCGATCGCCTCCGATTCGACTTCACCCATCACGGCCCGGTGAAGCCGGAGGCGCTGGCTGAGATCGAGGCGCACGTGAATCGCGCGATCTGGGCGGCGAAGGAAGTCCTTCGCGAGGAGAAGGCGTACAAGGACGCCGTGGCGTCCGGCGCGATGGCGCTCTTCGGCGAGAAGTACGGCGACGTGGTTCGTGTCATCACGATCCCCGGACTTTCGGTCGAGCTGTGCGGCGGCACGCACGTCCGCAACACCAGCGAGATCTCGCTCTTCCACATCATTTCCGAGACGGGCGTGGCCGCTGGGGTCCGCCGTATCGAGGCCGCGACCGGAAAGCGCGCCTATGAATACCTGCTCGCGCACGACCGACAGCTCCGACTGACCGCCGACGTTCTCAAGGCCACACCCGAGACCGCGGTGAAGAAGGCACAGGCACTGGTGGACGAACGCCGGGCGCTCGAGAAGAAGCTCGAGGACGCACTGCGAGGCGGCTCGGATGAGGTTCGCCGTCTGGTGGACTCGGCGGGGGCGGTCGACGGCGTGCGCGCGATTTCGTCCCTGGTCCGGGCCGCCGACGCAAAGACCCTGCAGGCGTTAGGCGATGCGGTGCGTGAGCAGCCTGGCGCGCTGGTGGCCGCGCTGGGCGCCACGTTCGACGACCAGAAGGCGGCGCTGCTCGTGGTGGTGACCGACGACGCTCGCGGGCGGGGCGTGCGGGCCGATGAGGTAGTGCGCGAGCTGGCGGCCGTCGCCGGCGGTCGCGGCGGGGGAAAGCCACACATGGCGCAGGCGGGGATTCCGGACGGCGCCCGCCTGCCCGATGCCCTCGCGGCGCTCGAGCGCGTGCTGCGGGCGCATCTGTCGCGCGCCTCGTGAACCCGCGGGACTGGCTGGCGGATCGCGAGCCGTCCCCTCCACGCGTCCTGCGTGAGCGCATCGAAGCGCTGGCGCTGGCCGTCCCCGGTCAACCGGAAGCACCGGCCGGCTCGCTGCTCGCCGCCGCGGAGGAAGCGCTGGCCCGAATCGCGCGCCACCCCGACGGCGACCGTGCCACCGCGGTCGACCTGCTGGCGGTCGATGCGCTCGTCACCTATGCGCTCGAGTCCGCGGCGGAGCATCCCGAGGCGATCCCCGAGTTCTCGGAACGCGCCATGGCGCGCCTGTCCCGGGTGGCCCGGTGATCGACATCCACACCCACCTCCTGCCGGGCGTCGACGATGGCTCGCCTAACGCGGACCACTCGGCACTGGTCATCAGCCGGCTGCACCGGGAGGGCGTTCGGGGAATCGTCTGTACGCCGCACCTCAACGCCTCGCGTGCCGGCGAGGCTCCGTTCGGCGAGCATGCCACGCTCCTGGCGCGCCTGCGCGAGACGGCGCCGGCCGGGCTGGTGTTGTATCCGGGTTTCGAGATCATGCTCGACACCAGCGCGTTCGAGCTGACCGACGATCGGCTGGGGCTGGGCGGGTCGCGCGCCAGGCTGGTGGAGTTCCCCCGGCGGGGATTGCCGGCCAACGCGACGGAGCAGCTGCTGCGCGTGCGGTCCCAGGGGTTGACCCCCGTGGTGGCGCACCCCGAGCGGTACATCGGATGTACGACGGAGACAGTCGCCACCTGGCGGGAGCTGGGCGCGGTCATTCAATGCGATGCGATGGCGCTGCTGGGTGGCGGTCCCATGACCGAGTTTGCCCGGGCCATGCTGGGAGCCGGCCAGGTCGACATCCTGGCCAGCGACAACCATGGTGACCGCCGAACGCTGGCCACTGCCGTCGCGTGGCTGACGGAAATCGGGGCACGGCTGCAGTCCGTCATTCTCACGACCGAGAACCCTGCGCTGCTGCTGGCGGGCGCGCCCCTGCGCGCGGTGCCCCCGGTTTCCTTCCAACGGGGGGTGTTCGAGCGGTTGCGCGAACTCATTTTCCGCTCTTCGCGACGGACGCCGGCGCCGGGGATGCCGCAGTGAGGAGGCGCGCATGACCATGGACGCGAGTGTGGTACGGGACCAGGCCATCACGCGCCTGCGAGAGCTGGCGCGGCTGGCGGAACGCTGCGCGGAGTCGCTGCCCGCGGATATCGAAGCGGCGGCGGCCCTGGTACGGGGAGTGCTCGCAGACGGCGGGACGCTTTTCTTCTGCGGAAACGGCGGTAGTGCCGCCGACGCTCAGCACCTCGCCACGGAATACGTGGTGCGCTACATGAGGAACCGCCGGGCGCTGCCGGCCATCGCCCTCACCACCGATACGTCGCTGCTGACCGCGGCGGGGAACGACCTGGGCTTCGAGCAGGTGTTTTCGCGCCAGGTCGAGGCCCTGGTCCGCGCCGGCGACATGCTGGTGGTGCACTCGACCAGCGGTCAGTCGCCTAACGTGATCCGCGCGGCCGAAGCGGCGCGGGCCAGGGGCGCGAAGGTCCTGGTCCTCACCGCCGGGAACGGCGGCGCGCTCCGGGCGCTGGCCGATGTTGCCATCGTCATCCCGACCGACCGGACCGACCGGGCCCAGGAACTGCACCTCATGATCCAGCACGTGATCTGCGAACTGGTGGAAGCGGATGCCTGACGATGCCCTCTTCCGGCTCTCGGGACGGAGAGCGCTGGTCACCGGGGGATCGCGCGGCATCGGCGCCGCGACGGCGCGGCTCCTGGGGCGCTGCGGCGCCGACGTCGCCATCACGTACCGGACCCGCCAGGGCGATGCCGAGTCGGTCGCGGCGGAGATCGCGGCGTTCGGGCGGCGGGCAGCGATACACCGCGTGGACCTGGCAGACCGCACCAGCGTCGATGCTGCGGTCGACCGGATCGCCGCCGAATGGGGCGGGGTGGACATCCTCATCGGAAACGCGGGAATCTGGCCGTCGGAGGAGGCGCCGGTGAGCGCGATGCCTGACGAGCGCTGGTCGCGCACCATGGCGGAGAACGTCGACGGGATGTTCTACTCCACCCGGGCGGCGCTGCGGGTCATGGGCGAGGGCGGCCGTGTCGTGCTGGTCTCCAGCACCGCCGGCCAGCGCGGGGAATCGATGCACGCGGACTACGCCGCGTCGAAGGGCGCCATGATTTCGTTCGTGAAGTCGGTGGCGATCGAGGTCGCACGCCGGGGAATCACGGTGAACAGCGTCGCGCCGGGATGGGTCGACACGGAGATGTGCGCGGACCCCTTCACCGGCGGGGGGCGGGAGCGCATCGCCGGCACCATTCCGGTTGGACGGATCGCGACGATCGACGACATTGCCGCACCGATCGTGTTCCTGTGCACGGAAGGAGCGCGCCACATCACCGGAGAAATCCTCAACGTGAACGGCGGGAGCGTGCTCTGCGGATGAAGGAGCCAAGGCTCGAAGAGCACGGAGCAGGCGGCCGCCGTTTCGTGCCTGACGAGTACTCGTCGTGACCCCGCTGCCCCTCGACCCGCCGAGCGCCGTTCGTCGGATCGCGGCCCGGCTGACGGACGCCGGATTCGAGACCTGGTGCGTCGGCGGCGCGGTGCGCGACGCGTTGCTCGGCCAGGCGCACGCCGACTGGGATCTCGCGACTGCCGCCACGCCACCGCAGGTCCGTTCGCTGTTCCGTCGCACTGTACCGCACGGCATCGAGTTCGGAACCGTCGGCGTGCTCGATCCCGCGGGCATCATGCACGAAGTGACCACGTTCCGGAGGGACGTCCGGCATGACGGACGGCATGCGGTGGTGGAATTCGGTGTCTCGCTGGATGAAGACCTCGCCCGTCGTGACTTCACCATCAACGCCATCGCCTACAACCCGGCCACCCGTGAGTTGCGCGATCCCTTCGGAGGCCAGGCTGACCTCGAGCGCGGTGTGGTCCGGGCCGTCGGGGAACCGGCGGCACGAATGGTGGAGGACCGCCTGCGCGCCCTGCGTGCCCTCCGCTTTGCCGGCCGCTTCGAGTTCGAGATCGATGCTGCCACGTGGCAGGCGATCGTCGAATCGGCACCCTTCCTTTCGCGGCTGTCGCGCGAGCGTGTCAGGCAGGAGATCGAGAAGACGGTGGACCAGGTACGCCGCCCTTCGCGCGCCTTCGCGTTGTGGCGCCGGTCGGGCGCATTCGGGTCACTCATCCCGCCGCTGGCGGGAGTGCCGGACGTGGCGTTTCACGCCGCCGACTACATCGGGACTCCCGATGCGACACAGCGTCCGGAACTGGCACAGGCCAGAAGCCGCAACCGTCTGGCGACGCTCTTCCTCGACCTGACTTCGGGCGAGGCGAGAGCGACGCTCGACGGTCTACGTGCGTCGAAGAAGCAGATCGAATGGGTATCGCATCAGGTGCAGTGCTGGCATTCGACCGCACCGTCCCTTCGTGCGACCGCTGCGACGCTGACCGACGCCGCTCTGCGGAGGGCGGCGGCCACAATCGGCCGCACCTACTTCAGCGACTTCCTGCGGATCGCCGCCGCCAGGTGGAGTGCCGAAGCGGAAACGACCAATCTTCCGGGAGTCACCGCGGCCTACCGCCGTGGCGTGAGGATCGCCTGGCGTGATCCACTCGCTATCGGGGACCTCGCCGTCAATGGTAGCGAACTGATGGAGCTCGGAATTCCGCCCGGGCCGGCCATTGGTGAAACGCTCCGCCGCCTGCTGGACGTTGTCGTCGACGATCCCTCGAAGAACCAGCGAGAAACGTTGCTGGGCCTGGTGAGAGCTGGGCCGGGTAAAGTCGCTTCGTGAGTCCGCTGACGTATGCGCTGCTCTCCGCTTTCGCGAACGTTGCGGGGGCGTTGGCCGTCGCCGGTCGGGCCCGGCGTGGTATGCGACTGCTCGACGCGCTCATCGCCATTGCTGCCGGATTCATGATTTCGGTGGCGCTGACGCAACTCGTGCCCGAGGCGCTCGCGCGTGGCGGTCCGTCTGCACCCGTGATCATGCTGGCGGGGTATCTGGCGGTACACCTCACCCAGCACACCCTGACGACGCACTTCCATTTCGGCGAGGAAACGCACCGGGTCACAACGGCCATCAGCATGTCGGCGCTTGCCGGACTGCTGATGCACACGTTCGTGGATGGTGTCGCCATCGCGGCCGGATTTGCGGTGGGGCGCGAAATGGGACTGCTCGTCTTCATTGCTGTCGTGCTCCACAAGTTGCCCGAAGGCCTCGCGATCGCCAGTCTGTTCCTTGCCGCAGGACAGCCGCCGCGGTTCGCGGTTGCCGCCGCCGGAGCGCTGGGCCTGACGACGATGCTCGGCGTGGCCGTGACAGACGCGGTGCGGCCACTGGCCACGCACGGCCTTCCACTTGCCGCAGGTGTCACGCTGTACGTCGCAGCGTCGAACCTCGTCCCCGAGTTCCAGGCGAAACGGGGCTGGGCACTGGCACTGTACTTCTTCGGCGGGTGCGGCCTGTTCACGCTCGCCCACGCGCTGCTGACCTGACGATGCCGGCGCGCCGCGACCGATCGACCGGATCGCTGTTCAGCGCACCGGAAGCGAGCGCGCCGCTCGCGGCGCGCATGCGCCCGAAAACACTGGATGAATTCGTGGGGCAGGCGGCGGTGCTCGGACCCGGAAAGCCGTTGCGGGAGTCGATCGAGCGCGGCACGGTGGGCTCACTCATCCTGTGGGGACCGCCGGGGAGCGGCAAGACGACGTTAGGCCACCTGGTCGCGCAGTTCACCGACCGGGAGTTCGTCCCGTTTTCTGCCGTCACCGAGGGCGTCCCCCGGGTTCGCGAGATCATCGGCGAGGCGGCGCGCCGCCTGGAGATGGGGCGGGGTACGATCCTGTTCGTCGACGAGATCCATCGGTTCAACCGCGCGCAACAGGATGCGTTTCTTCCGGCGGTGGAATCGGGCACGGTGACGCTGATCGGCGCCACAACGGAGAACCCGTCGTTCGAATTGAACGGCGCGCTCCTGTCGCGCGCGCGCGTGGTGGTGCTGGAGCCGTTGAGCCCGGAGGACATCATGGTCGTCCTCCGGCGCACCCTGTCAGACGCCGACCGAGGACTCGGCGCCGAGTCACTGACGGCGGACGATGAAGCGCTGCGATGGCTGGCGGTCGAGTCGGATGGCGACGCGAGGCGGGCGCTGAACGTGCTGGAAGCGGCCGCGGAACATGCCGGCCGTGGCGCCACGCTTACCATTGAGGCATTTCGGGACGCCATGCAGCGTCGCGTGGCTCGTTATGACAAGTCCGGTGAGGAGCATTACAACCTCATTTCGGCGTACCACAAGGCGCTGCGCGGCAGCGATCCGCAGGGGGCGCTCTACTGGCTGGCGCGCATGATCGACGGTGGTGAGGACCCGATGTACATCGCGCGCCGGACCATCCGGTTCGCGTCGGAGGATGTTGGCCTGGCGGATCCACAGGCGTTGCGGGTCGCCCTGGCGGCGCGTGAGGCGTTTCACACGCTCGGCACCCCGGAAGGCGAGCTGGCGCTTGCGGAAGCGGCCGTCTATCTCGCGACGGCGCCAAAGAGCAACCGGGTGTACGTCGCGTGGGGCAAGGCACTGGAGGCGGCGCGCGAGTATCCGGCGGAGCTGGTGCCCCTCCATATCCGGAACGCACCCACGTCGTTGATGAAGCAGCTCGGCTACGGAAAAGGGTACCAGTACGCGCACGATGTCCCCGAAGCATACCTGCCGCAGCGCTACCTCCCCGACGCGCTCGAGGGATCGACGTTCTACGAGCCGGGTACGTTCGGTTTCGAGCGCGACATTGCCAGGCGCATGGCCTGGTGGCGTGAGCTGCTGGCGCGCGAACGTGGCGTCGCGGACGACATGAGCGGTCGAAATACAGATCCGGAGAAATCGGAATGAAGCGCCTGACACTTTCGGTGCTGCTGGTCGGCGCGATGGCCTGCGCGTCAGTGGGTCGCGCCGTGTTTCGCGAACCGGTGGTCACCTACAAGGATGCCGTGATCACGGGACTCGGTCTCTCGGGCGGAACGCTCGAAGTGGTGCTGAGCATCTACAACCCGAACAGCTTCCGCCTGGACGGGACCGGCCTGACCTATCGCATCGTCGTGGACTCCGTGCCCTTCGGCACCGGCAGCCTGGCTGACCGGTTTGCGGTCCAGGAAGGCGATTCCACCGAGGTCCGGCTGCCGCTCTCGTTCAACTATGCCGGCGTGGGTGAGGCTGGACGGCAGTTGATCCAGACCGGAAGCGTGAACTACACGGTATCTGGCGACATTACGGTCGGGACGCCGCTGGGGAGCTTCACGAGGCCGTATTCGGGGCGCGGAAGACTGACTACGATACGGTAGCAAACCAGCGACCAGCGACCAGCGACCAGCGACCAGCAATCAGCGACCAGCAATCAGCACGCAGCAACAGCACTCAGCATTCAGCACTCAGCATTTTCTTCCCTCAGTCCCTACTCCCATAGCCAGAGACGTCATCGATCTAGCCCCTCCGGTGGAGCGCGCGCTGCTTGTTGGGGCGCCGCTCAAGCGGTCGAATGCGCGGCATCACCTGGATGAGCACCTGCTCGAGCTGGAGCGGCTGGCGGATACGGCCGGCGCGCAGGTCGTCGGCTCACTGACGCAACAACTCGACCGCCCGAATCCCGCGACCTACCTCGGAAAGGGCAAGGTCGAGGAACTTCGCGAACGCATCGCCGCCGACGACGTTTCCCTCGTCCTGTTCGACGACGAGCTGTCCCCCACCCAGGGGAAGAACATCGAGGATGCCACAGGGTGCCGGATCATGGATCGGGCCGAAGTCATCCTCGACATCTTCGCCACCAGGGCGCGGAGCAAGGAGGCCCGGCTCCAGGTCGAGCTGGCGCAACTCGAGTACATGCTCCCCCGCCTGACGAGGATGTGGGCACACCTCGAGAAGTTCCGGGGCGGCATTGGCGTGCGAGGGCCCGGCGAAACCCAGCTGGAGACCGACCGCCGGCTGATCGGCCATCGCATCCGCGTGCTCAAGGAGCGGCTGGTCGAGGTGAAGCGCTCACGCGAGGTTCAGCGCCAGTCGCGGCGCGAGGCGTTCAAGGTCGCGCTGGTCGGGTATACGAACGCGGGCAAGTCATCGATCCTGCGCGGGCTCAGTCGCGATCGCGACGTGTTCGTCGAGGACCGACTCTTCGCCACGCTCGATACGCTGTCGCGCGAAGTCGACCTCGGCGAAAACCAGCGGGCGATTGTGACCGACACGGTCGGGTTCATCCGGAAACTTCCCCATCATCTCGTGGCGTCCTTCCGGGCCACGCTCGATGAGGTGAATGAAGCCGACCTCCTGCTGCACGTCATCGATGCCTCGCACCCCACCTGGGAAGAGCAGCGCATCGTGGTCGAGGAGGTCCTGGCCGAACTGGGTGTGCAGAACCGTGCGGTGCGCCACGTCTTCAACAAGATCGACCTCCTGTCGCCGGCCGACCTCGCCGCGCTGCGCGCACGCATCGATTCGCTGCTGCCCGACAGCGTGTTCATCTCGACGATGAGCGACCAGGGGCTCGAACCGCTCCGGGAGATGTTGCGGGACGCGGTACGCCAGCACCGGCCCGTCGCCGAGCTCCGCATCCCGGTCGGCGACGGCAGGCTGCTCGCCGACGTCCATCGCAGCGGTGAAGTCCTGGACCAGCGCCATGAGGGAGACGAGATGGTGCTGCGCGCCAGGATCGACGCCACGACACTGGGCAGGCTGAGGCGCGCCGGCGCGTTGGTGCGCGCCGAGTAGCGCGGGGTATTGCCGGCTCCCTTAGGTTCCACGTCATGCGAAAAGCGTTGATCACCGGCGTCACCGGCCAGGACGGGTCGTACCTGGCGGAGTTGCTGCTCGGAAAGGGATACGAGGTTCACGGAATGGTGCGCCGGTCCAGCGCCTTCGGTACGGGCCGTATCGAGCACATCTACCTCGACGAGCACCTGCCATCACACGGCCTCACCCTGCACTACGGTGACCTCAACGACGCGTCCTCGCTGCAGCGCGTACTGTCCCGGGTCGTGCCCGACGAGATCTACAACCTCGGCGCACAAAGCCACGTCCGGATCAGTTTCGACGTCCCGGAATACACCGTGGAGGTGACGGGCGTCGGGACCCTGCGCCTGCTCGAGGCGATCCGCAACCTCGGGATGTCGCCACGGTTCTACCAGGCGTCGTCGAGCGAGATGTACGGGAAGGCGGCCGAGGTGCCACAGTCGGAGCGCACGCCGTTCCATCCGCGTTCCCCCTATGCGTGCGCCAAGGTCTTCGCGCACCAGATCACGGTGAATTACCGCGAGAGCTACGGGCTGCATGCGTCGTGCGGCATCCTCTTCAACCACGAGAGCCCGAGGCGCGGCGAGAACTTCGTGACGCGCAAGATCACGCGCAGCCTGACGAGGATCAAGCTGGGTCTCCAGCCGATGCTGTATCTCGGCAACCTCGACGCGCGCCGGGACTGGGGACACGCGGCCGATTACGTCGAGGCCATGTGGCTGATGCTGCAGCAGGAAACGCCTGACGACTACGTCATTGCGACGGGCGAGACACACTCGGTTCGCGACTTTCTCGACGAAGTGAGCGCCGTGCTCGACATGGACTGGACGCCACACGTCGGTGTGGACCCGCGCTATTACCGGCCGGCGGAGGTCGACATCCTGCTGGGAGACGCCGGCAAGGCCCGTCGTGTTCTCGGTGGTCGGCGTATCATTAAAAAAAAAAAAATAATAATAAACATAATCGAATCGGACTTAGAAATCGCCGAGCACAAAGCCGCCG
>DAIUET010000096.1:0-4103 GCA_036845045.1 Gemmatimonadaceae bacterium
ATTGCAGACCATCGTGTCGCCGACCTGCCGGTAACCCTTGCGCTCCCGGTAGCACACGTCGCACGTATCGAACGCCGCACGGATGACGCCATCCGAGCTCTTGAGGACAAAGAAGCGAACTTGCTTGCCCTCCGCGGTCGCATGACGATAGAAACGCGCCTGGCCATCATCGAACTGGGCGGCATCCAACCTCACGTCACCGGTGAGCGCGGGTTCCGCCATTTCAGCCGTGCGCGCCGCCGACCGACCCATGGCAGCGACGTAGACGACGACGCCGACGAAGATCAGACCGGCGGCGGCGATGACGACGTTCCACGACAGTCGCTTCGATGGCTGCGGACTGCACCGGCACCAGGCTGGGTTCCTCGACCAGCGCACGGACCATTCCGATCCCGGACCGGGAGGCGGCGCGCGTGGCGAGGGTAATAGCGCCGGCCATCCCGCGCGACCCGCCCACGATCACCACCCGGCGCCGCCTTCCCTTGTGGGAATCGGGCTCGATCGGCGGAATGGCATCGGCCACCCAGGACTCGTCCACGAGCGGCGGTGCGCCATCGGTACCGATCGCGTGTTCACCGAGCCCGATGTCCACCACGACGATCGCGCCGCACTCGCCGCGCGCCAGGAGGTGACCGCGCTTGACCGTACCGAAGGAAATCGTGAGATCCGCGGTGACCGCGAGCTTGCCGGCGCCCCTGGTGGCGTCGACGCCCGTCGGGATATCGAGCGCCACCACGACCGCCCCCGAGTCCCGTCGGGCGTGGATCGTGCGCACCGCGTCGGCCAGCGCGCGGGTCGGCGTACCGCGCGCCCCGGTGCCGAGCAGCGCGTCCACCACGACCACCTCCGATCCGTCGCCGGCGCCTAACGCCACGCGCCCGATCGTCGCCGCCCGGGCCTCGAAGGCGTCGCCGGTCCGGCTTTCCACCACCTCGTGCACCCGCACCGGGATCCCGCGCTCGGCCAGCTGGCCGGCGACGACCCATCCGTCGCCGCCGTTGTTCCCCGGACCGGTGAAGACCAGCACCCCACCGCCCAGGGCATCCCCCAGGCGCCGCAGCATCACCTCGGCCGCGGTGGCGCCCGCGTGCTGCATCAGCGTGCGGGATGCGATACCCGCGTCGATCGCCGCGGCATCCCGTGCCGCGGCGCCATCACCGGTCACCACGCGCACGGTCACGTATCGATCACCCTTGAGCCGTGGCGCCTACTTGTGCGACTGCCCGAGCGCCCGGCCGAAGTTGATCTCGCCGTTGTCGATGCGGATGTTGAACCCGCAGTCGGGATTGCTGCACACCCATGCCTTGTACGTAATGGGTGCACCGTCCCGTCCGTAGTCGCTCATCGGCAGGAGTTCGCCGTTTCCGCACTTGCGACACTTCGGCAGCTCGATGTGCTGGACCAAATGTCCTCCCAGGCGGTGGCGCGCGCGGGTCATGCCGCGTGACGCCGGTGCGGTCTCAGGCCAGGTGCGCCGCACTCCATGGATACGAACCCTCGAACGCTTCGTCGAAGTCGAATACGTCCGCGAAATCCAGCCTCGAGTCCCCGGGCTGGCTCATCAGCAGTCCGGTGTCCACGAGCGCAAAGACGATGTCGCCCACGTGTGCCGTCGATCGCACGCCCCAGTGTTCGAGCACCAGGCGGGACATGACGCCGAAACGGTCGAGCGCGAGTTCACGGACGGCGTGTGCCAGTTCTCGACCGTCCACGTGACGCCGCTCGGGGAGGCGGGACTGCAGAAACTCCAGCGACGCGAGCACGAAGAGGAACGCGTTTTCATGGAACCGCGTCTCACGCAGCCGGATCTGCTCCATCAACCCATCACGAAACCCCAATTCTCCCACCAGTCCTCCCTGCTGACCGCCCCCATGAATGCCTCCGGCGGACGCCACAAGATGTGGCGTGCTGTCCTGCTTCACAACAGTTTCCGGAACCTTGCCGCGTTATGCCGCCATTCCGGTTAGGATAGTTTAAGAGAGACGGGAGACGACACGCGAGAGGATGTCGGCCGCGGCGTGCAGGGTATCCCGTTCAGCAGCGGTGAGCCCGGCGAGTGGTTCGGCCAGCCGCTGCACGCGCCGCGTGCGCCCAGCGCCGAGGAGCCTTTCGCCTTTCGCGGTCGCACGCAGGCGCACCACGCGTCCATCCGCCGGATCCTTTTCCCGCCGCACCAGACGCTCCAACTCCAGCGCGCGCACGAGCCGGGTCATGGTAGGCGGCCGCACCTGCTCCGCCGCGGCCAGGTCACCCAGGGTGATCGGGCCGCCGAAAACGATCACGGACAGGGCCGACAACCGCGGCCCGGTGAGGCCGGCCTTCACGTCCTCGCGGCGCAGCCTCCGCAGCAGGTGAATCGCCAGGCTGTGCCAGCGGTCGGCGAGGTCGGCGGCGCGGCTGGCGCCACGACCACTTGCGCGCGTACGCGTCATCCCCAAACTTGTTAGCACAGCTAACTAAATGACAAGGGGCACCGCCATGACTGCCGCGACTCCCGCTGTTTCCCTCGGCGCCATCGGCCAGATCGCCGTGAATGCGCACGACATTCCCCGCGCGGTCCACTTCTACCGTGACGCGCTGGGCCTGCGGCTTCTCTTCGAAGTGCCGCCGAAAATGGCCTTCTTCGACTGTGCGGGCGTGCGACTCATGCTCTCCCTGCCCGAAAACGCGGAGTTCGACCATCCCGGGTCGGTGCTGTATTTCCGCGTCGACGACATCACGACGGCGCATGCCGCCCTGAGGGAGCGCGGCGTGAGCTTCGTGGACGAACCGCATCTCATTGCGCGCATGCCCGACCATGAGCTCTGGATGTGCTTCTTCAGGGACACGGAAGGCAACACGCTGGCACTGATGGCGGAGCAACGGTAGGCGCGCCCTTTCGGGACGGAGCCGAATCCTGTCCTGGGCCGTCACATCGACAGGCTGGGAGTTGAGCGATTCACGCCCAGGTGCTCCACAAATCTGCGCAACCCGGAACGAGAGCGGCCGAATCCTCAGTCCCGCTTGACGATTCTGTTGCGAAGTATGCCGATGCCCTCGATCTCCACCTCAACCACGTCCCCCGGCTTCATGGCCTTCGTCGTGCCGGGCGTGCCCGTGTAGATCACGTCGCCGGGCTCCAGGGTGACATAACGACTGATGTAACTCACGATGGCCGGCACGTCGAAGATGAGGTCCTTCGTGCGCTGCGACTGCAGGACCTCGCCGTTCACCCGTGTCTGCAGGAGCAGGTCAGCGTAGTTGAGGCCTGTCACGATCATGGGGCCGAGGGGGCCGAAGGTGTCGGATGCCTTGGCGCGGAACCACTGCAGGTCCGAGCGCTGCCAATCGCGCTCACTGACATCGTTGCCGGCGGTGACCCCGAAGATGTAGCGGGGCGCGTCCGCCGGCGACACGTTCTGCGCCGTGCGCCCGATCACCACCACGAGTTCCCCCTCGAAGTGCAGGTTGGTGGCGTCGGAAGGATAGATGACGTCGGCCTCGGGTCCGATGATCGACGACGGCATCTTGGCGAATAATCCCGGGTACGTCGCTGCCGGCCGTTCTCCCAGGTGTGTTTTGTAGTTTAGTCCAACCGCGATCACCTTCCCGGGAGTGACAGGCGCGAGCAGCTTCACCTGGTCCAGGCGCATCGTGCGGCCAGTCGGCCGGGGCGATGTGAACAGGTCGCCGCTGAGTTCGCGCACGGTCTGATCGTCCAGCAGGCCAAAGGACGTCCTGCCGCCCTCGGTATACCTCACATAACGAGTGACCTGGGACTGCGCCGTCATTGGAATAGCCGCCAGCAGCAGGAGGGAGAAGGTGACGCCGCGCATGGTGTGAGCTCCTGATCACGGGAGATTGCTCCTGCCGCGAATCTGGGGCCCCGGCCGCAGGGCCGCATCCCCTGCGCTGCAACCCGGAGCCCTGCCCTCGATTGCGCTCATGGCAGGAATCCCGCATCGTGAGTCGGGACCATCGGAGGCGAAGATGAACGGGTTCAACTTCACCGAGCGCGTCAGAAGGGTGCTGCAGGTCGCCCGCCAGGAAGCGATTGCGCTGCGCCATGAATACGTCGGCACCGAGCACATGCTGCTCGGACTCGGCGAGGGAGGCGGCGTGGC
>DAIUET010000096.1:4203-10446 GCA_036845045.1 Gemmatimonadaceae bacterium
AATACGTCGGCACCGAGCACATGCTGCTCGGACTCGGCGAGGGAGGCGGCGTGGCGGAAGCCGCGCTCACCAACCTGGGCGTCGACCTGCGGAGAATGCGCGAGCAGGTCCTCGACACCGTGAAGCCTGGCCCCGCGGACGGAGGAATCACCGCAGCCGCCGCATCCGGCGGTTTGCTGGGCGCCATTGCCGATACCATCGGGCTGCGACACGACCGTGACCTTCCCTATACCAGTCGCGCCAAGAAGGTACTCGAGCTTTCGATGTCCGAAGCCCGGAGCTTGAACCACTCCTACGTGGGCACCGAACATCTCCTCCTCGGCCTGCTGCGTGAAGAGAAAGGCATTGCAGCCCAGGTCTTGCACTCGATGGGCGTGACAACAGCTGGCGTGCGTGACGAAGTGGTCCGACTGCTGGGCACAGAGCAGCCAGCGTCGCCACGCACCGTGCCGCCCGACGTCAAAGCCAGCATCACGCTCGTCATCGAGCATCCTGACGGACGCATCGAAGCGAAGAAGTTTCGTCGTTCCGGTGACGCCGTGAGTTTTCTGAGCGAATTGGAGTACTGACTGGAGTGGTTACCGGCGACATGACAGCTCACGTGTTACGAGCCGCGAGCCACGAGCCACGATGAAAGAAGCCAACCGGGACGTCCTGGACCGGGGCTCGTTGCCGGAGTTGCTGGTCCAGCGCGCGAGGCAGGCGTCGGACAAGCGCCTCGTCATTGACGCTGCGGTGGGACTCATCGCGGCCGCGTTGGTGGCCACACTGCGTCCACCCTTCTGGATTCCGCTCGCCGCGCTGGGCTTCTCCCTGGGCGCGTTCGGAATCTGGGGAATCCTCGATCGTGAAGCCGCCGATGCCGCTGCGACCGGTCAACACCCCCGCTCCGTCGCGCTTGCCCGTACGGTGGTCGCGGTGCTCGGTGTACTGGCGAGCGCGCTGTTCGCCGTGACGTTCTTCTTTTCGATGCTGGGACCGATGATCAGCTAAAGCCAGCGACCAGCGACCAGCGACCAGCAAGCAGCAAGCAGCCCGTAGCAAGCAGCGGATCTATTAGTGGCTACCAGACCGTGCGCGACATGCTCACGACGTCCAGGTAACCGGCGATCCTTCCCTCGCGAAATGCCTTGAGCAGGTCCTGCACCGGTTGAAGCAGCGTGATGGAGCGAGCGCCACCGCCACCGCCGCCATATCCGAAGTTGAAGACCGCCCGCACGAACGTGCTCATGGAATCGAGAGGAAGCGTGGCCACGTTTTCGTAGTACTGTCGCCACTTGTGCTGGTCGCGGAACAGGTACTGCTCGACGTTGGACGTGTAGATCGCACTGACTACCGCACCGTGCCGGCGGAGGTAGTCGCCGACCGCGCGCAATGCCTTTGGCCCGGCGAAATCCCCGACAACCGGGACGATGAGGTTGCGCAGCTGTAACTGCCGGACGACCTGGTACTGCTGCTCACTCCCCAGGAACCCTCGATTCCGGCCTTCGGCGTCCGTCGCCACCATCAGGTCGGCGAAGGAGGGCATGCCGCGACCTCGACCGAACCCCCCTTGTCCATAGCTGTAACTGATGTCCGGGCCACCGAGGTAGAACGAGGTGAAGACGTAGGCAATCCCCTCGAAGTCCTCCTTCGACAATGCGAAGCCGTGCTGCTTCGTGAGGTGGTCCTCGATCGCCTTCAACGTCCGCCAATAGAGGGTACTGTCGCCACCAACCGGGTAAAACGCTTCGAGGAGCTGGATCGGCGAGGCATCGGGCGCGAGGCCGGGAGGGCGCGGCCGCGAAAAGAGTAAGGACAGGAACGCGGCACGATCCTCACCCAGCTCGAAGAGGGCCTTGTACATCATGTGCTGCAGCATCGCGCCGCGGCGGATGTCGACGATGAACGCTGCCCGCGGCCGCATCGCCGCGATGTATGTGAAATTCTGATCCGGCCCGACGCCGAGGTACACGCCCCCGGGCGCTCTCCCCTTGACCAGCTCCGGGATGATCTGCTGGAGCGTAAGCTCGTTCGAAACCAGGTTATCCGACTGAAAGAAGCCGTCCGCCTCGGAGGCCTTCGTCACCAGGGACCAGAACTCCTGGTCCGAGAGCCGTTGGGGCAGGCCTTGCGCCTGCGCGACCGGCTGGGCCGCCGACAGCAGCAGCGCGGACAGCAAGGCCACGCGACGCCCGGTGTACGCAAGTGCAGTGCGGCTCATGGTGGCCCTCCGGCCCGTGGGCGCGCGAAGAATCTGGACGTTTCATGGTGTCACGCTGCCACGACATTGCGCCAGTAGTTGCCGCGCCCCGACCCCGCCGCGACTGTTCATCACATGCGACGCATCGTCCCTTTGGCTGTGACGGTCAGCTGGCTCCTGTTCGGTACCGACGTGATGGCCCAGCAGGCGCGACCCGTCGGCTCGTGGCGGCCTGTGGCGAATCCGCTGGCCGGCTGGCACGCGTTAGGCCCCGTCCTGCTCTCGGTGACGGCGGTCGCCGGCTTCGGAACAGGAGACCTCAATGTGCCGGAGCCGCGAACCACGTTCGTGCTGGCCGCCATCGAGCCGGGAATTCACGCTGGTCGGGCCTCGCTGCTGCTGGCGCACTGGTTGCGCTTCGAGGGCGGCGCGGTGTTCCGCGCGACCGCACTGCGGTTCTGGGCCGGATCTCCGAAACGCACGTACGTCGGCGGCGAAGCGCAGTGGGTGATTTCCGTGCTGCCGATCGGGATCCGCGTCGGGGCGTTCCGGCCCACCGGCGATACCGCCGGCCCCCGAAAAACGCTCTGGCTGGCCGACCTCAGCGTGATGTACTGAACCCGCATTGCGCTCGAGGAAACCAGCGAGGCGCTACCGCGGACCCCGCGTCAATGGCGTATTCGTCGCGATCGCCGCGTCGCCCAGCCGGACGAGGGCTCGCTGCGCCATCGACAGCTCCACGAGGAATACGTCGGCGTCCTTCCACCGATCCACGTACTGCCGGTAGGTCGCGCGGGCGGTGGCGGTGTCTCCCGCCGTCTCGGCGAAACGGGCGACGCGCAGCAGGCCGCGGAGCCATTCGTCCTGTGACCCTTCGCCAAAGTGCCAGGCGCCCGAAAGACGCCGCGCCGCCTCGAGCGCCGCTTCGTGCTGACCGAGCAGCGCATTGGCGTCCGCGCTCAGCGCCAGCCGGAACGGCTCGAGTTCAACCGGGGCCCGGGGCGCATCGACGTTGCTCAGGGCGTCGGCAACATTGCGCTCGGCGACGTTCAGCGACGCCGTCAGCAGCCGGATCGGCCACTGGTTGTTGCCGCCTTCCTGCGCAACCCGGAGCGTTGCCTGACGCAGGATCTCCCGCGCGCCGTTCAACCGGCCGATCCGTGCCATCAGGTGACCGATCTGGAAGTAGCTGGTCATCGACACCGGCCGGGCTACACTCACGGCAACCGCTTCATCGATCAGCTCCGACGCCCGCGTCCGTCCGCCAACCGCCGTGAAGGCGCCGGCTTCCAGGACCAGGTCATCGAACAGCTGCTGGGCGTTTCCTGCCTGACGAGCGAGGCGTGACGCGGCCTGCAGCAACGGCAGCGCCTCGCCGTAGCGACCGCGCATCATGCTCAGTTGCGCCAGCCAGCGATACCCGTTGGCGCTGTCGGCCACCGTCCCGGCCAGCAACGCCCGGAACGCCGTATCCGCCTCGCCGAAGCGTCCAGCGCGCACCAGCAGGCGCCCGCGCTGCACCGCGTATTCCGCCGGCGTCCACGAAGTCGAGTCGATGCGGCGCGCGTCGTCGAGGTGCTTCAACGCCAGCGCCGAATTGCCCTGCGACAGCAAACATTCGACCAGGCCGAGCCGGGAACGCGTGTGGGTACTGTCAGCCGCGATCGCGCGCTCGAAGGCCGGAATGGCGTCGGCACAGCGGTCGGCCGCAACGTGCACGGCCGCCAGGTCGAACCAGGCCTGGCTCGACGGCGTGCGCTTCGCCACCTGTTCCGCAAGGGTGGCGGCTTCGTCGAGCCGACCCTCGCGCAACGCGATGAGCTGGCGCGCACGCAGCGCATCGAGCGCCGTCAACCGCG
The DNA here is from genome assembly GCA_036845045.1 of Gemmatimonadaceae bacterium. Lineage (GTDB taxonomy): Bacteria > Gemmatimonadota > Gemmatimonadetes > Gemmatimonadales > Gemmatimonadaceae > JABWBJ01. The sequence goes on from DAIUET010000096.1 coordinate 8,245, forward strand.
CGGAATGCGTGATGGCGCGGCGCACCCAGCGATCGCCTTCGTCAGCGTCCTCGCGGGTGAACGCGTCATTGGCCAGCGCCAGCTCCACCAGCGCAAACGAGGAATCCTTCTGGAGCGCACGGGTCCACGCCGCCCTGGCGTCCGACGCCCGGTCGGTGGACCACGCCTCGAGTCCATCGGCATAGGCGGAGAGCGCTTCGATCGACGCGCTCCCCACTTCACGAAGCAGGCGCGATGAGTCACGCACGATCTCCGCGGGTTCCCCGAGCGTCACCCTGACCTTCCGCAACAACCGGTCGAGATCATCGACGAGGCGTGCCCGGCGCGTGTCGATCGATTCCTCGCCCAGCACTTCGCCTGACGAGCCGTCGATCAGTCGTGCCGCGACGCGCAAGGCGCTGTCGGTGCCCGTGATGTCGAGCGCAATGATCCGGGGAATCCGTTCACGCCTGGCCAGGGCGCGGATGCGGGCCGAGTCAGGCGCGCCGGCGGCCGTCGGTCGTCCGTCACGCGGTGTGTAGAGCGCGACGTGCCGGGACTGGCGGAGACCGAGCGCCGCAGCGGTGTTGACCGCGCCGGCCAGTGCCGGATCGGCGCCGGTCCGGACCTCCTCGAGGAGGACCGTGCTGCCCGGCTCCAGCTCGACGGCGCTGGCCGTCCCGACGCGCGTGACCCACTGCGTTCCCGCGAACAGCAGGAGCGCAGCCGCCGTGGCGCCGAGTACCACCGATGGCCAGCGTTTCCTTCTCTTCTCGCGACGTTCGATGGTCAGTGGTTTCGGCTGGGGTGTCCGCCGCTGGTCGAGGGGCATGCCCGTCCGTTCCGCCACCGCCTCCTGCAGCCTGAACCGGCGGTGCTTCGAGAGGATGCTGAACACCTGGTCGCGGTTGGCGCTCGAGGTGAATTCCCACCGTCCTTCGCCGCTCGATTTCAGGATGCCGTGCTTCACCAGTTCGGCCACGGCGACCCTGAACGAAACGGAGGTGACACGGGAGATCGCCTGCAGCGTGGCCGCGTCGGCCGGACCATCGAGCACCGCCACGGCCTCGGCGACGGCGCGCGCATCGAGGCCGAGCTGCGTGAGCCCGGAGATCGTTACGGTTCCGCGCACGACCACGGTGTCGGGCGGGGCGGGCCGGCCGGCGGCGAAGGTCTCCCTGAGGGCCTCGAACGCCGCCGTTGGCGCGGCGTGCGACTCGTTATGCAGCCGGCGGACGAAGCCCTCGAACGCGACGGCGGCATCCACCGGCCGTCCGGCCTGCACCAGCGCGTTGATCCGCGCCGTCCAGGCGCTCTCGTCCAGGGGGGCGACGTCGCACCACTTCTGCGCCCAGTCCATCGCGGACCTGCGGTCATCCCGCCGTTCCGCCGAGTCATGCAGGTTGCTGAAGGCCAGCGCCGCGCTCTGCCGCAGCCGTGTGCGCTGCGCGATGACCCACGCCGCCCAGGTTTCGCCGGCCAGCGCATCGAGGCCGTACAGGAAATCGCCGCCCCAGATGTGCGCCGCCTCGTCCCAGCGCTCCTTCGCGACCGCGGCCTCGAATGCCCTGACATCGAGCCGGCATTGGTCAGCGTCCACCCGCACCGCGTCAGCGTCCGCGACCAACGCTTCGCCAAGTATCGGCCGCAGCTCGGCCAGCGCCTGCCGCACCGACTGCTTTGCGTAAGTCTCGTGGCGGTCGTTCCAGAGCAGCGCGGCAAGTTCAGCGCGCCGTACGGGATCCGGCGCGCGCTGCACGAGATATGCCAGCAACGCGAGGATCTTCCGGCGACCGGCGAGCAGTGGCCCGGTCTCCCCGAAGAGCTGCAGTGAGCCGAGTGTGATGAGTTGGATCACGTGTCCCGCAAACGATTGCTGAATGTACGTTTGACGCTGAAAAGACGAGCAAATGTGACGGGGGTCGCAATGTTGCCCCGCTCGGCCGAGCGCGCCAGTGGAAAACCATGTTTGTGACCAAGTCGGTGCGTTGCCTGCTGGGCAGAGGGCAGCCGGTTTTCACCTCGTCGCTTCGACTGGGAAACGCACCACGGGCCGCGCGAATCGTCCTGGCTTCAGTCGCATGACGACAGGTATTTGCCGCGACTCCAAGTCAGGCGTGCCCTGACTGTCTGACGGCGGGTTACCGGCTCCCTTCCACGCATCCTTTCACAGGGGTGCGGTACGCATGCCGATGCCGAAGCAGTTCGAGTCGCTCAGGCACC
>DAIUET010000097.1:0-10444 GCA_036845045.1 Gemmatimonadaceae bacterium
GCTCATCCTTGCCGCCTGAATGCTCGTCGGGTGTGAGGTATTCGGCAATGCTGGGTCCATCTCGCTAAGGCGCTATCCGGCAAGGGGTTATGCGAAAACGGCTGGTTTTGTTCCGAACGGACGGGTCAGCAATGTGTATTCTTATAGCCATGAGAAACGCCCTGATCCTCGCCGCTGCCCTTTTGACGCCCCATTCCCCCGCTCTGGCCCAGGGAGGCCGGATCGTGGACGAGGGGAGCTTCACGATTTCCGTGAACGGCCGCACCACTGGCCGGGAAAACTTCCGGATCACCTCGATCAGTCGAGGTGATGTGGCGGAATATCTTGCGCGGGCTGACGTTACCTACGGCGACCGGCGGGTGACGCCCGAGCTGCGGGCGAGCGCCGAAGGGACCGTGGTCGAGTACACGGTCACCACGCGATCGGGGTCGCTGAGCGAGTCCTGGAAGGGGGCATTGAACCAGGGGCGGCTGAACGCGCAGATCGCCAGCGGCCGGGGAACGTCAGCGCGCGAATACATCGTGCCGGCGGGCACGATCCTGCTGGATGACGAGATCATCCACCATCACTGGTTCCTGGTCCTGCGTGCGAAGAGCGGGGGGATGCCCGTCGTGGTTCCGCGGCGCTCGGACGTTCAGGCAAGCGTCAACATGGTCACCGTCGGCGAGGAGTCGCTGCAGATCAGCAATCACGACGTGCCCGCGACGCACCTGCGCGCGACCGTGGCCGGGGGGGAGGTGCACGACATCTGGGTCGACAAGTCCGGGCGGTTACTAAAGGTGGCCCTCCCCGCGCGTGGTCTTATCGCGGTTCGCGACGATCCACCGCCCGCCTGACGCTTCCAGTCACAAATCAGAGGCAACTCTGCGGTGGAGACGTAGCGTCTCTACTAGAGTAGATCCTGCCTGAAACCCATTCGTCGGACCCCCCGTACGAATGGCAGCTTTCGTACATCCTGATTGGGACCAGGGACATCATGAGACTCAGCGCATTCCTGATCGTGGCCGCTTCGTCGGCGGCATCCGTTCCGCACCTCGGTGCCCAGGACCAACCCACCACGCCGGTGCAGGCCAGTGGGCCGATTCTCACCCTCGAGGAGGCGGTTCAGCTGGCGATCCGCAACAACCCCACACACCTGCAGAGCATCTCGGCGCGCGGCCGACAGGGTGCGGCGTTGCGCTCGGCGTATGGCGCCTTGTTGCCGCAGGTCAGCACGTCGTTCTCGACGAACTTCCGCGAAGGCGGTCAGGAGATCGTCGGTGGCCAGCAATTCGGGTCCTCGAACGACATCCTCAGTTCGTCGTACTCGATAGGCATCAATGCGTTCTACAACGGCGGCACGCTGATGCAGCCCCGCGTGGATCGGGCAAACCTGGATGCGGCGGAAGCGGATGTCACGAGTTCGGCGGCCACGACGCGCGCGCAGGTCGTCACGCAATACCTGAACGTCCTCCAGGCACAAGCCCGTGCCGCACTCCAGGACACGCTTCTGGCCAATAACGAGGCGCAGCTCGAGCTGAATCGCGCCCGCGAACAGGTCGGCGCGACTACCTCGCTCGAAGTGCGCCGCTCGGAAGTCCTGGTCGGGACGGCGCGGGTCAACGTGCTGCGCGAGCGGAACAACGTCGAAATCGAGATGCTCCGGCTATTTCAGCTGATGGGCGTGCAGAAGATGGACGGTGTCCGCCTGACGACGACGTTTCCCGTGACCGAACCTTCACTGCAGTTGAACGAGTTGCTCCAGATGGCGAGCCGCTCCAATCCCGGGCTCAATGCCGCTCGCGCGCGAGAGTCCGCGGCCAATGTCGGCGTGACCGCGGCACGCAGTCAGTGGCTCCCCTCGCTCAGCTTCCAGACGGGATTCAGCGGGAACTCGCTCCAGCAGACGAACATCGAGCCGAGTATCGCATCGGCGCGTCTGCAAGCGGAAAACGCCCGCCGCAGCTGCTTATCCAGCGATTCGCTGCGCGTCGGCGCGGGCCTGTCTCCACGGGGCGGCTGTGACCTGATCCAGTTCACTGACGCGGATGCGGAGCAGATGCGTCTGGCGAACGAGCAATTCCCGTTCGAGTTCCGGAAGAACCCGTTCGGCTACGGATTCACGTTGTCGCTGCCCGTGTTCAACGGCTTCCGCCGCGAGCAGAACATCCAGGCGGCATCCGCCGGCCGTAACGAGGCGAGGTACCGTGTGCGCGCTCAGGAGCTGCAGCTGACGACGGACATCACGTCGGCGTATCGGAGCCTCGTGACCCAATATCAGATGGTCCAGTTGCAGGAGCAGAACCGGGCGACAGCGCAGCAGGCGCTCGAGCTGGCGCAGGAGCGTTACCGGGTCGGCGCCAGTACTTTCCTTGATGTCTCGCAGGCGAGAACGGAATTCGAAACGGCTGGTCAGGCCCTGATCAACGCCATTTACGACTTCCACAAGTTCTACGCCGCGCTCGAACAGGCGGTGGGAAGGCCCCTCCGTTAAGACCACCCGAGGAATGGCATAGATGAGCAAGAAGATGAAGTGGGGGATTGCCGGTGCGGTCGCTGTTGGTGCGGTGGCGTTCTTCGCCATCACCGCCGCCCGTCGCGGCGAGAAACCCACCGAGGTCCGCATCGAGGTCGTGGATTCCCGCGACCTCGTGGCCTCCGTTACCGCCAGCGGCCAGGTGCAGCCTCGCACCAAGGTCGACGTCGCCGCCGACATCTCCGGCCGCATCGTCAGGCTCGCCGTCCGGGAAGGCCAGATGGTGCGTCGGGGCGACTTCCTGCTCCAGATTGACCCGGAACAGTACGAGGCGGCCGTGCAGCGCGCCGAGGCGGCGCTATCGTCAGCCAAAGCCCAGGCGGCGCAGGCGCGAGCCAACTTCCTCCAGGCAAAGCGCACCTACGACCGGAACGCCGAGATCCGCAAGACGAACACTCAACTGGTCTCCGACGCGGAGCTCGAGCAGTCGCGCACGACGATGGAAGTCAACCAGGCGTTGCTCGAGGCCTCCGACTTCAACGTGGAGCAGTCCACTGCCTCGGTTCGTGACGCGAAGAACAGCCTGGGCAAGACGACCATCCGGGCGCCGATGAGCGGCCGCATTACGCGGCTCGTGGTTGAACAGGGCGAAACGGCAGTGCCGGGTACGTTCAACAAGGACGCCGCGACATTACTCACCATCAGCGACATGGGGGTCCTCGAGACGATTGTGAAGGTCGACGAGACCGATGTCGCCCGGATTTCTGTCGGCGATTCCGCCGTCGTCCAGATCGACGCCTTCCCCGATACGACGTTCATCGGCAAGGTGGTCGAGATCTCGCACAGCTCCGTGCGCGCCGCTGCCAGCGGCGCCACCACCGAGCAGGCGGTCGACTACGAGGTGCGCATCCAGCTCCTGAATCCACCGCAGGAAACGCGGCCCGACTTCTCGGCAACGGCCAAGGTCATCACGGATGTGCGCAACAAGGCGCTGTCGATCCCGATCATCGCACTGACGGTACGGGAGAACGAGGAGCTGTCGGGCGCCGATTCGGCGCTGCGGGTTGGCACGACCCCGACCAGGGAGGTCGGCAAGCGCGACGTGGAAGGGGTCTTCGTGGTCGGCACGGACAACAAAGTGACCTTCCGGCCCGTAAAGGTAGGCATCGCCGGGGATCGCTACTTCGAGGTCCTGACGGGCCTCACGGCCGGCGAGCGGATCGTCGGGGGAACGTACCAGGCCATCCGCGAACTGAAGGACGGCGCCCTCGTGAAGGAGGCCGCTGCCCCAACGCCAGCCGCCAAGGACGCCAAGTCGTGAGTGACTTCCTCAACACCTCCGGTCCCAGCCTGACCGACGAAGACCCGCTTCCCACCACCGCTGAACGCAAGGCGGTGGTCCTCGAGCAGGGCGTGACACCCGGCAGGGACTGGGTCATTGTGACCCGCGCCCTCAAGCGGGACTACGACATGGGTGGCGAAGTGGTGCATGCGCTCCGCGGCGTCGACCTCGCGGTCCGGCGCAACGAGTACGTCGCCATCATGGGGCCCTCGGGCTCGGGCAAGTCGACACTGATGAACCTGATCGGCTGCCTCGACACGCCCTCGTCAGGCGAGTACTGGCTGAATGGCCAGCTGGTGTCGACGATGTCGGACGACGCCCTGGCCCGGGTACGCAACAAGGAAATCGGCTTCGTCTTCCAGACGTTCAACCTGCTTCCGCGGGCCACGGCGCTGCATAACGTGGAGCTGCCCCTGGTGTACGCGGGCGTCTCGTCCGCGGAGCGGAAGCGCCGGGCCACCGCTGCCCTGGAACGGGTGCAACTGGCGGATCGCATGGCCCATCGCCCCAACGAGCTCTCGGGCGGCCAGCGGCAGCGCGTGGCGATTGCCCGCGCGCTCGTGAACGAGCCGTCGATCCTCCTCGCCGACGAGCCGACCGGGAACCTCGACTCGCAGACGTCGGCGGAGATCATGAACGTCTTCGAGGGGCTGGCCGCGCATGGCCAGACGGTGATCATGGTCACGCACGAAGCCGACATCGCCGCCCATGCCCGGCGCGTCGTGGTGCTCCGGGACGGCGTCATTGCGAGCGATGACCGGCGGTCGGCGTTTGTGCAGAAGGTGGGGCTGCCTGTGTAACAGGGTCGAGGGTCGAGGGTCGAGGCTCGAGGGGGCTCAGAGAGGTCAGGTGCCGGGCCGCACCTGACCTCTTCGCTTGAGGGCTGACTGACACAAGAACGTTCTGGCATTCGTAGGACTCTTCATCTCCGACTCTCCCCTTCCCTCGAGCCTCGAGCCTCAAGCCTCGACCCTCCAGTATCGATCCATTGGCTTTCTACGAATCAGTAAAGCTGGCTCTCGCGCAAATCAGGGTGCAGAAGCTCAAGAGCTTCTTCACGCTGCTTGGCGTGATGATCGGCGTCATGTTCCTCATCGCGGTCGTGTCGATCGTCGAGGGCATGAGCCGGTACATGACGGACGAATTCGCGGCCCGGATCCTCGGCGTGAATACCTTCACGCTTCGCCGCATGCCGGACGTCTTCGTTGGCGACGTGACCGACTCGACCTGGCGGGAGTGGTCGCGCCGTCCGCGCCTCACTCAGTCCGACGTCAACGTGGTGCGCGAGGTCCTGCCCGATGGCGTGCGGTCGGCCGTGGAAAATGTGCGCTTCATCTACGCCACCTCCACGTTCAACAGGCCGCGACAGGTCATGGCCTTCGGCACCGAGGCGTCGTACTTCCAGATCAAGAAGTACGAGATCGATCGGGGGCGCGCCTTCACGCCGCAGGAAGCGCAACTGGGCACACCGGTCGTCGTGATCGGCACCGAGATCGCCGGCCACTTCTTCCCCGACCTCGATCCGGTCGGCCGTGAGTTGCGGATCGCCGGCACGCCGTACCAGGTCATCGGCGTCATGGAGAAGCAGGGATCGATCTTCGGCTTCTCGATGGATCGCATGGCGATCGCGCCGTACCTGTCGCCCATGTCCCGTTCCACCAACCCGCGCGGCGACATCGACGGCCTCGTGGTCCAGGCGCCGCGCGAGGACGTCCTCAGCGACGCGATGGAGGAAGTCCGGTCGGTCATGCGGAGCTTTCGCGGGCTGTCGCCATCCGAGAACGACAACTTCACGATGGAGACGTCGGATGACGCGCTCTCCTTCTTTGCCGAACTGCGCGGCCGCATGATCGTCTTTGGCACCGCCCTGCCGGCGATCGGCCTCATCGTGGGCGCCATGGTCATCATGAACATCATGCTGGTGGCGGTGGCCGAGCGGACGCACGAAATCGGGATCCGGAAGGCGATCGGGGCCCGGCAGAAGGACATCCGGCGCCAGTTCCTGGTCGAAGCCGCGACCCTGTCGGTGCTGGGCGCGATCATCGGCATATCGTTAGGCATCGGGCTGGCCAAGCTGGTGGCCGTGTTCACCCCGCTCCCGGCCACCGTGGCGCCCTGGTCGATCGCCGCGGCGGTGATCGTGGGCGCGGGGGTCGGCATCGTGGCGGGCTTCTACCCCGCCACGCGAGCGGCCCGCCTCGATCCCATCATCGCGCTCCAGCGGGAGTGACTGGCATGCGTCTCTGGTCCCGGGTCCTGGCCTCGATCGAAGGCGTCGGCATCGCCCTCGACGCCATCCGCTCCAATAAGGTGCGGGCGGCCTTGACGATCCTTGGGGTCGCGGTCGGCGTCTTCGTCGTGGTGGGCATGGGCGCGGCGATCCACGGCATCAGCGCCAGCTTCGAGTCGGACGTGAACGAAATGGGCGCCTCGACCTTCATGGTGCGCCGGCGCGGGATCGGGATCAACAGTTGCGACGGGTCGGACGACACCTGTGCCGACCGCCGTAATCCGCCGGTGACCATGGCCGAGTACCGGCTGATCCGGGAATTGCCCAGCGTGCAGGCCGCGGTGCCGATGTTCTTCGGTGGCATGAGCGTGAAGTACCACGACCGCGACCTCAGCTCGGTCAACTACGAGGCGTACGGCCCGCAATGGCTCGAGACCGATGGCGGCGACATCGCCCCGGGGCGCAACTTCACTGAGCAGGAGAACAATGCCGCCGCGATGGTGGCGATCCTGAATGACACGTTGGCGAAGCAGTTGTTCGGCCAGTCGGATCCCATTGGCAAGACGGTCTCGCTGAACGACCAGTCGTTCCAGGTCATCGGCGTCTACCAGGCGACGGCGGGATTCCTGAAGACGTTGGACGGCCGCGGGCCCAACCGGCCCAAGGTCATTGTCCCGCTGGAGTCGGCGAAGCGCCACCTCGGCGCGAGCGGCCGGTGGATCATGCTGACCGTGAAGCCCCGCGACCCGACGAACCGCGACGGGGTGATGGACGAGGTCACCGCTGTCATGCGCGCGCATCGGGGACTGCGTCCGTCGCAGCCTAACAACTTTGCGCTGGTCGGCCAGGATCGCCTGCTGGAGGTCTTCGACCAGTTGTTCGGGGCGATCTTCCTGGTCGGGCTGACGCTGTCGGCGGTGGGCTTGCTGGTCGGCGGCGTCGGCGTCGTGGCGATCATGATGATCTCGGTGACGGAGCGCACGCGCGAGATCGGGGTGCGGAAGGCACTCGGCGCGACACGCGGGACGATCCTGTGGCAGTTCCTCGTCGAGGCGGCGACGCTGACAAGTATTGGCGCGGCCGTTGGGCTGGGGCTGGGCGCGCTTCTGGCGATGCTGATCCGCAACGTGACGCCGATCCCGGCGTCGGTGCCTGCGTCGGCGGTCATCGCGGCGCTTGGCGCGTCAGCGCTCACCGGTATCCTGTTCGGCATGGCTCCGGCTGCCCGCGCGGCACGATTGGATCCCGTTGAAGCGCTCCGCCACGAATAGAGCGTCGTCGACGGGTTCCGTGCGTCGACGGTTCCGCAAGCCGCTTCAACTCAGAGAGCGCAGTGGAACGCAGAGGGCGCCGAAGACGTCGTCATCTTCAACAGGGATTTCCGGCGTCCGCTGCGCAGCCTCTGCGTTCTCCGCGGCTTCTGCGTTCAAGTGTCCTGACTTTGATTTCGATGTTCCTTGCGCTGCGTGAATTGACTCGCCAGAACACTCGGCGCTTCGCCGCGCTGGGCGCTTTGGCATCCTGTTCGGCATGGCTCCGGCTGCAGGCGCGGCACGATTCGGTTCGGAAGAGGGTCGGCGAAGCGGGCTCGCATCGGTTGTCGCCACAAAAGTGCCGAGCCCCTCACCTGGAAGCTCAGCGTGTCAACATGTTGCGCCTGCAACACTTCCGCCCAGACGGCGGCGCGGAAGGTCTGCGCAACTCAGGCGGTGACGCGAGCATCACAGGGCCTGCGATATTCTCCGGGCCAGCTTGATCGCTTCGTAAACGCTGATTCCGGTGACGAGCGTGGTCTCGGTGTCAGGTAGAAGCACCGGGTCCGCGACCGGTGCTGTCGATCCGCCTCCCCGGTTTCCGATGACCACGCGCCGGCGGGGCGTAACGAGCCAGGCAGAATCCTCTCGGGCTGCCGGACCTAGATTACAGCCGTGCGATTTTCCGACGTCATCCTGTCCGCGCTGACCCAGATCCGGGCCAACAAGCTCCGCTCGTTCTTCACGCTGCTCGGCGTCATCGTCTCGGTGACCTTCCTGGTCACGGTCGTGGCGATCATCCAGGGGATGAACGCGTACGTGCGGGAGAACGTCGCCGGCGCCATCATCGGCGCCAATTCCTTCCAGGTCCGCCGGACGCCGATCCAGTTCGCGCGTTTCTCTGATGACGAGTGGCGGCGGGCCCAGCGCCGCCCCAAGATCGGCCCCGACGACGCCGCCCTCATCATGGAGGCCATCCCGGATGCGGAGGCGATCAGCCTGCAGAGCGGATGGCCCACGCCCCAGGCCGACGTCGTCTGGGGGAACCGGTCGTTAGGCGACGCGGCCATTTTCGGCGTGACCCCCGCGTACCAGGACGTACAGGACTACCGCATTTCGTCCGGCCGGCCGCTGACGGACGTGGACATCGCCGAGCGGCGCGCCGTGGTGGTCATCGGCGCCCAGATCGCCGAGAACCTGTTCGAGAACGTGGAGCCGGTGGGACGCAACGTCCGCATCCTGGGAGAGCAGTTCGAGATCGTCGGAGTGAACGCCCGCAAGGGACGCGTGCTGGGCCAGTCGTTCGATGGGTTCGTGCTCATGCCCATCAGCCGGTTCGAGATGATCTATGGGCGCCGCAACACCACCACCATCTCGGTGAAGATGGCGAGTGCCGTCGATGTCGGCCCGGCGATGCAGCGGGCCGAGGAGGCGCTGCGGATCGGCCGGGGGCTCCGGCCCAGCGAGGAGAACAACTTCTCGATCGAGACATCGGACGCCCTGGTGGAGTTCTGGAAGAACCTCACCCGGGTCCTGTTCGCGGTCCTGCCGGCGGTGGTGGGGATCGGCATCGTGGTCGGCGGCATCGTGATCATGAACATCATGCTCATGTCCGTGTCCGAGCGCACCCATGAGATCGGGATCCGCAAGGCGGTGGGGGCGCGTTCGCAGGACATCGAGCGCCAGTTCCTCGCCGAGTCGATTGTCCTGGCGACGCTGGGGGGCCTGCTGGGCGTGTTGTGGGGGTGGGCGCTGGCCAGCCTGGTGGCGACGGTCTCGCCGCTGCCCGCGCGGGTGACGAGCTGGTCGATCGGGCTGGCCCTCGCGTTAGGCGCCGGCGTCGGGATCCTGTTTGGCGTCTATCCCGCCCGCCGTGCCGCACGGTTGGATCCCGTCGCGTCACTGAGGGCGGATTGATGGTTCCTCCCACATCCCACCTCCCATCTCCGGTCAGTGAACTGAACGACAGTCCGGTACTGTATGAACCTGATTGATACCGTTCAGGAGAACGTGGCGGTGGCGTTCACCACGCTGCGCACCAGCAAGCTGCGCTCGTTCCTCACAATCCTCGGCGTCGTGATCGGCATCAGCACGGTGATGGCCATGGCCACCATCGTGAGCGGCATCCAGCAGCAGATCGTACGCACGATCGAAATCGCGGGCCCGACGACGTTCTACGTCATGAAGGTGTTCTCGCAGACGCCGCTCAATCCCGATGCCCTTCCCAAGTGGGTCCGTGTCCGGCCTGACCTGAGGCCGGAAGAGGCGGAGATGATCGCGGCCCTGCCGGAGATCGCGTACGCCGCCATCTGGGCGCAGACCTTGGGCCGGCTCGAGTACGCCGGCGTCCGCTCACAGCCCACAACCCTCAACGGCGCCGACGACGGCTTCGCCGAGATCATGGGCGGCGAGCTCGTCGTGGGCCGCTGGTTCACGCGTGGCGAGTTGAAAAGCGGGGCCAACGTGGTGGTCCTCGACGAGAGCCACGCCCGCCGCCTGTTCGGCCGCGTCAACCCGATCGGGCGGACGCTGAGCGTCGGCGGTCGCCCGTGCGAGGTCATCGGCCTCTACGCGCCGGCGAAGAACATCTTCACGCCGCCGGGTGCGGATAACGGGGCCATCATCCCGTTCCGGACGATGGACCAGCAATACGACATCGACAAGACCAACGCGCTGTTCATACCGGTCAAGCCGCGCGTTGGGGTGCACGTCGAGGATGCACAGGAAGCGGTAACGGTCGCCCTGCGCGAACGGCGCGGCCTGCGCCCGTCGGAACGCAACTCGTTCGACCTGATCACGCAGGACCAGATCCTGGACCTCTTCAGCCAGCTCACGGGCGCGTTCTTCCTGGTGATGGTGTCGCTGTCGTCGGTGGCCCTGCTCGTGGGCGGCATCGGGGTGATGGCGATCATGATGGTGTCGGTGACGAGCCGCACGCGGGAAATCGGATTGCGAAAGGCTGTCGGTGCCACGCGGCGCGACATCATGATGCAGTTCCTGATCGAGTCTGCCACGCTGACGGGAATCGGCGGCGTGATCGGGATCGTGGTGGGGCTGGGTCTGGGACGGCTGATCAGCGGGGCGATCAATGCGACGGGGACGACGCCGTTGAATCAGACGCTGGTCGCGGTGACGGTGTCGATCGCGATCGGGATTGTCTTCGG
>DAIUET010000098.1:0-1075 GCA_036845045.1 Gemmatimonadaceae bacterium
CGTCGGCGATCTGGCCGAGGGCGGGCAGCCATTCATCGCAATCCGCGCCGAGCTGGTGCTCGTCCTGCTTTCCGGTCATCTCCGAATAGGTGGCACCGCAGATGATCAGGCCGGCGCCGCCGCGGGCGCCGCGGGCGTAGAACTCGCACCATTCCGGCGACAGCGTGTAACCCTCGATCGGATAATTGAGGATCATCGCCGGCATGACGATGCGGTTCTTCACCTCCATCGATCCGATGCGAATGGGTGAGAACAATGTCGCTGCGGTCGTTTCCCTGCTCACTGCTGCCCCCGTCGGTCCTTCCCCGGTCACCTGCCCTTGAACTGCGGCTTCCGGCCTTCGAGGAACGCGCGCTGGCCCTCCTTGAGGTCCTCCATCAGGAGCAGGCCCGGACTGAGAAGGTCCTCCCACCGATAATCGTCGTCCATTCCGCGATGCAGCATGCGACGAATGACGCGGGTCGAGAGCGGCGGGTTCGCGGCGATCTTCTCGGCAATGGCAATGGCGCGGTCCAGCACCTCGGCGTGCGGCACGACGTGATTGACGATGCCAAAGTCACGGGCCGTCGCGGCATCCAGCATCTCGCCGGTCAGCAGCATTTCCGACAGCCGCTTCCTGCCGATCACGTCCCGCGCGCGACCGAGCATGATCATGTGCACGGCACCGAAGGTTGCCCCCGGAAGCGAAAAGCGGGCCCTGTCCGAGGCGACCGTGATGTCGCTGACGATGGCCACCTTGCAGCCATAGCCGATTGCAAGGCCGTTCACCGCCGTGATCACGGGCTGCGGGATGTTCTCGATGCGACGAAAGGTCGTGGCGTCGATCTTGATGTAATCCGACGATTCCTTGAGGTTCGCGAAATCGAGTTCCTCGATGTCGGCCCCCGCACTGAAAGCCCTGTCGCCCGCCCCGGTCATGACCACGGCACGGATGCCGTCGTCCGCTTCTATGCCGGCGAGAGCCTGGTCGAGCTCCCGGTACATCACCGTGTTGCAGGCGTTGAGTTTGTCCGGGCGGTTCATGGTCACGACCGCCACCGCGCCGCGTGTTTCGACGAGCAGTGTTTCGTAGTGA
>DAIUET010000098.1:1175-9238 GCA_036845045.1 Gemmatimonadaceae bacterium
TGATCTCCGACACCAGCAACAAGCTGGTCGCCGTCTACAACCAGAAGCAGGAAGACATCATCTGGCGTATCAGGAACGTACTGAAGACGTATCAGGACGATTTCTACCGCAACAAGGACATCTGGACGCACGTCTATCACTGGCGCAATGCGGCGTTGTACAGCCGGGTCGCCCACATCTGCACGAAGCGCTTCACTCCGATTCTCGAGGACATGCTGGTCGAGGCAAAGGCGGCGGGCAAGATCGACATACCCCACCCGCACGAGACCGCGGAATCCTTGCTCGTGCTGTTCGATCTCGCCACGAGGCAATTGTGCGCGAAGACGGATCACGCCCGGCGCGTGCGGATCTTCGAGACGCTGCGCTTCCTGCTCGGGCAGATCCTCTGCGAGGAATGCATCCCGGAGTTCGCGCAGGAGCAAGAGGAAAACGTCCGCCGCGCTGCCGTCAAAGCACGACGACGGTCCGGCCGATCGATCGGCGCCCGGCCATGAAGGCGTGGGCCTCGGCTATGTGGTCGATCGAAAACACACCACCGATCACCGGGGCCACTGCACCTGCGCGCACCGCCTCGAGCACGCGGTTGGCCGCCGGCTGCACCAGTTCCGGATGATGCAGCAGCCAGAGCCCGAGCGTGAATCCCGACACCGAGACCCCGCGTTCGAACAGCGTCTGCAGCCGAAAACGGCGGCTGCTCTGCCCTGAACTGGCGCCGACGCTGACGAGCCGGCCGAGGGGAACGAGGCAGTCGAAGCTCTGGCCCAGCACGTCGCCTCCCACGGATTCCAGGACGAGGTCGACGCCCCGTCCACGAGTCGCCTCGGAAACCACCTTCACGAAGTCGTCGGTCTGGTAGTTGATCACGACGTCCGCTCCCCACTCCTTCGTCCGCTGCAGCTTCTCGTCGCTCCCCGCTGTGACGATGATGGTCCCGGCCCGATAGTGCCTGCAGAGTTGCACTGCGGCACTGCCGTATCCGCCGGCCGCCGCATGAATCAGCACGGTCTCGCCGGCCCGCAGACGCCCGAAGTCGACGATCGCCACATTTGCCGTAAAATATGGTCCGGCGAGGCCTGCCGCCTGCTCGTTGCTGAGAATCGCCGGCACGGGGTGGAGCCACGCCGACGGTGCCGCGACCAGTTCCGCGGCGGCGCCCGGCCGGCCGAGCACGCCGAAGACGCGGGTTCCGTCAGGCGGGCCTTCCGTGCCTGGTCCGCGCCCTACCACCTCGCCCATGAAGTCATACCCGGCGATGTAGGGTGGTGTGGGTCCGCCCGGGTACCTGCCGGCGCGCTGCAGGAGGTCGGCCCAGTTCACCGCGAACGCGCGGGTACGGACCAGCAATTCGCCCGGACCGGGCTCCGGATCCGCCTGATCGGTCCAGGTCAGAACCTCCGGATCTCCGAAGCGAGGGACGATGAGTGCCTTCATTGTCGATGGCTCCTGCCGGGTTCGCCGGCCACGCTCCGCAGTGTCAGGGGCCCAGAGCTCCGAGACCGTGGTGCTGGCAGTGGAACGGGAAGCCCATCGCGAGCCGGACGAGGCTGATGTCGATCCGGCCATCGAGATCGACGATGCGGCGGATCATCGGGTGGGAGATCGAGACGTATTGTGCGTCGATGAAGACGCTGTAGTAGTGGATCCGCTTCTCGTCGATCTTCAGGCCGCTCTCCTGCTCCCACTCGGCGAATAGCTCTTCACGGGGCAGGAGATTGTCGACGCCGCGATACAGCGCCGAGGCCCAGTCCTTCATGGGGTCTCCCAGGTGCGCCTGTTCCCAGTCCGTCAGCCCGACGACCGTATCTCCCTGGAAGATGAAGTTTCCCAGTCCGACGTCACCCCACACGAGCGACACACGCGGCACATCGCGCGGGGCATTGCGGTTCAGCCACGAGTACAGTTCCGTCGCGACCGGACGGGCCTCCATGCGCTGCTCCTCGTAGTGCTTGCGCCAGCGTGCAAGCTCGAGCCGCGCTGCGTCCTCGGGGGTCCGTGGTACCGGCATGAAGGCCGGGAAGCCGGCCGCCTCCCAGTCGAGGACGTGAATCTTCGCCAACAGCCGGGCCAATTGGCGACCCATCGAGCGGCGGAGTTCGTCTTCACCCTTGCGGAAAAGCGCTTTCGGTGCCGAAGTTCCGTCGAGCGTCTCGCGGACGTAGAACGGGCGCCCGAGCCATCGAGGGTCGGACTCGAACCACAGGGCCCGGGCCACGGGCACGTCCGTGTCCGCGAGGGCGTAGTACACCTTGAATTCATACTCGAGCGGCACCGGCACTACCGATCCTTCGGGATGGTCGGCCCGGATAGTGAATGTCTTCTTCTTCCTGCCGTTGTGCCCGGTCCAGGCCGTATCGGCGAACCAGGTCTCCCTCGACATGCCGCCCACGTTGCGGTGCAGCTTCTCGACGACAAGGTCCGGGGCGTCGTCGAGCTTCGTTCGGAGAAACGTCGCGAGGCGTTCCTCAACCGTCGTGTCTTGCACGCCATTCATATTGTTGGCTCCGTCGCCGTCGTCACCATGATTGACCGGATCGCCTCAGCCCTCGTCACCGGCTGACGGGGGCGCGAAGGACATGAACGTGGGTTCCACCAGTTGGTTGTCGCGATCGACCTCGCGCCGGAGGTAGGAACGAATCTCCGCGCGCGCCCGCGCCAGCGCCTGCTCGTGGCCGCGCCCGGCAAGCAGGTCGCAGGTCTCGATCACGGCCACGAGGGTCTCGCGCAATGCCTCGTCGATCGCCGTCAGCGTCTCGACGGACAGGTAGCCGACGGGGAGCTCCCGGGTTTCCGCCAGCGCGGCGTCGATGCGGCCGACGAGTGTTCGCGCGTACTCGTCCCCGTCGAACGGCGTAGCCGAAAGGGGCGCCCGCAGCGAGCCGAGCACGGCCTTGAGGTCCTCAATGTCCTCGAGCAGGAGAGGCCCTTCCAGCTTCCAGCGCAGCTCGAGGTGCTTCAGCATCCTCGTCATGACCTTTGCGACATAGGAGCCCCACTTGTCGCCGACATGCGGGATCACGTAGGTCTTCAGCGAATACTGCATGCTTCGCAGTATCTCGTCGGGGTATGGTCTCACCGGCGCTCCCTCACTTCGTCAGACCTCGTGGTTACCGGCGGGGACTCCGTCCGTGATGCGGTCGTGGTACTCCGAGATGCCGTACGCCGTGAGCCCGTCGAAGTCATACCGGCAGACCAGTTCGGCGAGGCGTGCAACTTCGCCGTGCCGGCGGTTGCGCAGCGGTACGAGGTTGAGTGCCCGGCCGGTGACTTCGTGGGTCGAGCCGTCGGCCGTGTGCAACGTCATGCGCATCGACTCGGGATAGTAAGGCTCGGGCCCGTACGTGCTCGTCAACTCGATACGCTCGACGTAGGATAGCCTGCCGTCGCGAAGGACCACGCCACGGTCCAGCGTACGCTTGTCGCCGATCTTCGACAGCCAGCCGATGAAGGCGTTCTTCTCGTCGGCGATGCCGCACACCCACCTCCAGTAGGCCGGGCCTTGCCAGACCCGCGGCCCCCACGAATGATCACGGTAGCCGAGACCGGCCAGCGTGCGCACCTCGCCGTCGATCGCGATCGTGCCGCTGACCCGGCAGGGCCCCTGGTAGTGACCGGTGGCAATCGAATCCTCGGCCCCGGCGATCCCCGATCCTCCCGATTCCGTGCCCCCCAGCCCGAACATGGGAACGACGTCCTCGTAGTCGAGGGTGATCTCCACCGCCTGCAACGGGTTCTCGGCAAACACCTTCTTCGGGTCCTCGAGCTCGGTCCCGTGCCGCAACCTCCGGACATTGCCGCGGAAGGTCACGCGGGAGCGCTCGAAGGGCTCCAGGATCTCGAATCGAAGCCCGGCCGCATCGAAGGCGGAGTTGTCCTTGATGTCGGCACGCTCGAAATGGAAAGCCGCGCCGCCGTCCGGCAGGTACAGCAGCACGGTCACTTCCGCATGACCCTCGTTAGCCCGGTTGCCCATGCGAATGAGCGTCGCGAACCCGGACTTGCCGTCGACGAAGTTGAAGTACATCGACTCGTTGAACTGCGGGTGATCCGTGGGCTCGTGCATGTACTCGTCGTTCAGATCGAATCCGCTGGGCGCCGCCATGTGAACCCTCCTATTGGATCAACTTTGCGCCGCGGCGCCCGACTTGCCGCCGCTGCGAAATCGTCGGAGCAACTCGTCGAACGCACTTCGCCAGGCGTGGTTCCGGGCACCGGCGACGTCCGGCTGATAGTGCGGGAAACTCGGGGGCACGCTCAACCGCACCGGTGTCTGGTCCGCGAAATACAGTGCTCCCCCGGGATGGACGAGCCGTCGCTGGACCGGAAAATGCCGACGCCGGCACCGGCCGTTTCACTCATGCCGTGGTCATGTTCTCCGGGCCCCAGTACGCACGCATGCTCCTGAGCTTGCCTTCGTCCGCGAACTGAAACACGGTGATGGCGTCGATCTGCACAGGCCCGACCTTTACTCGATAGGGAACCGCGACGGAATCGCCACAGCAACTTGCCTTACCGGTCTGCGTCGCAGTGACGCCCTGTGCGAAGGCCTTTTCGTAGAACGCGCCGATCCTGTCGACGCCCTCCAGGCGGCGGCTGCCGTAAGGATCCTCGAGAGTGCTTCTTTCGTCGAAGAAGCCCTTGATGGTCGACAGATCGCCATCACACAGCGCCTGCAGGTACCTGCTCACGAATTCCAGTTTTGCCGGTGTGTCCATGACGATTCCCCGAGGTCAGTTGCCAGTCATCTTCGCGTGCCGCGCCACGTCAGCCGGGCGCGGCATGCGCGTCTGCATGGCCCCGCTGTCCACGTGCATATTGAGGCCGGTCACGCATCGCGCCTTGTCGCTGGCGAGCCACAGCACGGCGTCCGCGACATCCTGCGGCGTCGGCAACCTGCCGAGCGGGTGCTCCTCGAGCAGCGCGGCACGGAAACCCGGGACCTCGAACATCTTCTCCACCAGCGGCGTGAGCACGACCGTCGGGGAGACGACGTTCACGCGTATGCCACGGCTGGCAAGCTCGACCGCTGCGACCCGGGTTGCGTGAATGACGCCAGCCTTCGCTCCGCCGTAGGCAATGTATCCGGGCGCGGCAAGCATGCCCGTGAGCGACGAGATGTTGACGATGTTTCCGCCCTCGCCCATGACATTCGACACGTGCTGCATGAAGTGCACGGCGCCGTTGAATTGAATCGCGGTCATCTTCGACACGTGATCCGGCGCATGCTTCTTCAGCACGGACATCTGCTCGACGCCCGCCGAATTGACGCCGACATCGACGCCGCCGAGCATGTCCCTGGCGGATTCCGCGAACGACTTCGTGCTCTGCCAGTCGCTGACGTCGAGAACCGCGTAACGCGCGCCGATCTCCCGTGCCGCGGCGGACAGCGTTTCGGGGTTTCGAGAACCGATCACGACCGCGGCCCCGGCATCGACGAAGCACTTCGCGATGCACTTGCCGATTCCGCTGTTACCGCCGGACACGACAACCCGCTTGCCAGCAAACGAAGTCATGGAACTCTCCTTGGCACCCGTTCGACTACGCACCGATCCCGAGAAACGGCCAGCGCATGCGGGGCATCAAATCGTATTATGACTGCCGGTCATTGACTTGACAAGGAGACCGTGGTGGGATTGTGCGCGCATCTCCGGCGACACAGCGGGCCTCGCGCGCGTGCGCGCCTTGGACCTCCTGCCGTAGGCGCGACGTCATCGCCAGAGAAGCACATGGAAAATGAGTACGCAGAGCGCGGCGCAACGCCACCTCTTCCTCGCCGAGCGCGAGACCGTGCGCATTCCCGACATCGGCAACGACGTCCGGTCGCTGCCGGTCGCGTCCGTCGGGGTGATCGGTGCGGGAACGATGGGCGGAGGCATCGCCATGAACTTCCTGAACGCCGGCATTCCGGTGACGCTGGTCGAAATGAACGATGCGGCGCTGCGGCGCGGGCTGGCGACGATGTCCACGGTCTTCGGGCCAGGGGCGTTGAGCCGTCGAAGCTTCTGGTAGAAAAGGCCGCGGGCGGCGGGTCATTCACGCGTTGAAGACCGGGGTGGTCGAGAGCATGACCCATGTGCCGATGGGTCTCCCTGTCCATAGAGCGGCCTGAGGCCTCCTGCCGAGGAATACCCAATGCTTGATGTACGGAACCGTCACGTCTTCAGCGAAGAGCACAACATGTTCCGGGAGGCGGTTCGCGCGTTCTTCAGCCGCGAACTGATCCCCAATCTCGAAACGTATGAACGCGAGGGAATCGTCAGCCGCGACTTCTGGCGCAAGTGCGGCGAAGCGGGTCTGCTTTGCCCGACGGTGAAGCCGGAACATGGCGGACTCGGACTCGATTTCGGCTTCAATGCCGTGGTGAACGAGGAGGTCGCGTACGCGGGGTCGGCGGCCGGACTGTCGTTACAGAGCGACATCGTCGCCGATTACATCGAGGTCTATGGATCGGAGGCACAGAGGCTCAAGTACCTGCCGAAGATGGTCACCGGCGAGCTCATTACCGCAATCGCCATGACCGAACCGGGCACGGGTTCCGACCTTCAGGCCATCAAGGCCACCGCGAGGAAGGACGGCGACAGTTACGTGATCAATGGCTCGAAGACCTACATCACCAATGGCCAGAGTGCCGATCTGGTCCTGGTCGTCGCCAAGACCGATGCAGCGGCGGGCTCGAAGGGAATGTCCATCGTCCTCGTGGAGTCGGACATGCCGGGGTTCACGCGCGGTCGCAACCTCGACAAGATCGGCCAGCATTCGGCGGATACCTCGGAAATGTTCTTCGAGGACGTTCGGGTGCCGCAAAGCTACTGCCTGGGACAGGAGGGCAAGGGGTTCGCCTATCTCATGAGCCAGTTGCCGCAGGAAAGGCTGTCGATCGCGATCGCAGCACAGGCTGCCGCTCAGCGCGCCTTCGACGAGGCCGTCAATTTCACGAAGGAACGGCGGGCATTCGGCCAGCCTGTATTCGATTTTCAGAACACCAGGTTCACGCTGGCGAGCCTGAAGGCGGAGCTACAGGTCGGCTGGGGACATATCGACTGGGCACTGGCCCGGCACTTGCGACGCGAACTTACGACGGCAGAGGCCTCCGCGGCCAAGCTCTGGCACACGGAACTGCAGGGACGCGTCTGTGACGCTGCACTGCAGTTGCACGGGGGTGCCGGGTACATGAACGAGTATCCGATTGCCCGCTTGTGGCGCGATGCCCGCGTGAGCCGGATTTACGGCGGCACGAGCGAGATCATGAAGGAGGTCATCGGACGCAGCCTCTGATCATGGACGCAAGCAAGTCCGCTTGACGTCGCGGCTATTTCTCCAGGCCTTCCAGGAAGGCGATGTATTCGGCAAACACCTCCTGGATCCTCTGTTCGGTGTAGCCGTATTCCGCCAGTGAATACCCGTGTCGCCCGTGCTTGTCCTTCGGGTTGCCGTCGTTCCACGCCATCATTCTCGCTCGGGATCCGTCGCTCAGCGGGACTCCGGCGAACGCGTAGACCTTCTCGATCACGGGCTCCGGCGACCTGACCAGTTCCGAGTAAGGGATATCGAGGATGTCCAGCCGCATGCGCTCGCGATTCCTGAAATGGCGCTTGATGGATGACGCGCTGCCCAGTACCGCGCGGTCGGCATCCGGCCTCGCGTCGGAATAAGGCATGAAGAATTTCTCGAGCAACTTGATGGACGATGGAACCGACACCTTGGGGTGACGGTGGCTCATGATCAGGCGTGCGTCCGGAAACACTTCGAGCAAAGACGTTTCCATCCCGTAGTACAGCGGCGACTTGAGCAGCCAGCGCCTGGACCGGCTCGCCAAACGTTGCCATTGCAGGTATTTCAAGGTGTCCCGGAGGTGTTCGAACTGCGTCGTCAAGCTCTGGGTCGACAGCCATTCGAGGTAACCCGTGATCAATCCCCATCCCAGGAAACAGGGTGTCCTCAGGCTGTGTTCCAGTATGCAGCTCTCCTCTTCCGGCTCATGGGTCGCGAAGTCGTGTCCCGACCTCAGCTCGGGACTGTACCTGTTCATCGTGTCCACGAACGCCTCGGTGTCCTCGATGCGAGGA
>DAIUET010000098.1:9338-10438 GCA_036845045.1 Gemmatimonadaceae bacterium
CATCACCTTCCAGTTGGCGACACCGACCTGGTGGAGCCCGGCGTCTTCCCGCAACGACGCGCACAGCACTTCGAGCGGCTCGATGGCGTGCTGGTCGATCCTGTCGATCCCCGTGATCTCGCGTGCGCGAGACATCAGCGGGCCGACGGAGAGTTCATGGTGCGCGGCTTCCGTCACGACGCCTCCCGGTCACGCCACGATGGTTTCAGCGGGCCCAGCTCCGACACCAGGCGGATCCCCGGGCTCGCCGCAATCACGTCACGCACGCGATTGATCATCGTCGAAGCGGAGGAGTAGACCGACCCCCGTCGATCGACGCGAATGAAGGAGCGTGGCTTTCCTTCGACCCGCCAGACGACATGCTCCAGCTCACCCTCGCGGATCAGGCGGAGGTGGATGCTGGTCTTCGCGGACACTCCCTCCCTGGTTGCGACCGTTGCAACGACACGCGTCCCTGCGGCGAGCCCCGGCTCGATGTCCTTTCCCAGGTATCGACAGTGGACCGGCTGATCGAAGATTACCGGCTCGCGCACCTCCGTCGAGGAGGTTACCGTAAACCCCAGCGCGGTCAGCACATGCTCGGGTATGAGCTTGTAGATCCTGCCAATGGGACCCAGGTCGTCGACGAATTTCCTGCGGTACTCATCGGGCGTCAATCCCACGCCGACCGAGTCCAGGGCGTGCTTGCCCGCCGCGCCGATGTTGGTGAGGCTTTCGAGGCACATCGACTCGATGTTCGTACAAGGCCCGGCGACCAGGATGCCCGACCAGATCCGGGACATGTCCCACAATCCGGTGCCGCAGAAGGACACCCCGTTCGTCTTCGCGAGGGCGTCTATCCGTCCTGCCAGCGCCGCATCCGCGCCCATCGGAAAGCTGGCTTCGGCGCCGTGACAGATTACGTTCATGCCCGCGTTCATCAGGCGTTCGTATGCGGGGTAGTTCACGGCCAGACGGTCGGTGGTCGCCACGATCGCCAGATCCGCATCGATCGCACCGTAATCGGCCAGTTCGCAATCCTGGACCAGGACACCGCAGTCGCGACCGAATCCGGCCAGGCGCCCCAGGTCCTTGCCGATCTTGTCTCCCGCCCTGTTCAG
>DAIUET010000099.1:0-10399 GCA_036845045.1 Gemmatimonadaceae bacterium
CAGCGAGTCCACCGCCGCAACCAGGCGCTCGCGCGGTAGCGAGCCACAGAAGGCGGGCGTCGCCGCCGTGCCAATCACGATCCGGGATGCCCCGGCGTCGAGCCACTCGCGGGCGATGGCGAGGTCACGAATCCCGCCACCGACCCGGCAGGGCGCGCGCCGCACCATGGTTCGGACGAGCCGGGTGTTCGAACCCGTGCCTAACGCCGCGTCGAGGTCCACGACGGCCACTTCGCCGGCGATGGCAAACCGGTCGAGCCACTCCAGCGGGTCCCCGGCGTCCAGTACGAACTCCCGGCCCTGGCGGAGCTGTACCGCCCGTCCACCCCTGATGTCGATGCTCGGAACGATCATCGCCGCACCGCTACGCCCCGGGCGGCCAGGTCGGACTTGATGCCCGATACGGTGTCGTCGCCATCGTGAAGGACCGACGCCGCCAGGACAGCGTCCGCACCGGCCGCGATCGCCTCCGCCACGTGGGCGCGAGTTCCGATGCCGCCTGACGCGATCACTGGGACGCCCACCGATCCGCTCACGGCCTGCAGCAACTCGAGATCGCACCCTTCCCGTGTGCCATCGCGGTCCCAGCTCGTGAGCAGGATCTCACCGGCGCCCAACGCTGCTCCATCAGCGGCCCAGTCCACGGCACCGACCCCCTCGGCGCGGCGCCGGCCGCCCATGACGAGGACGTCCCACCCCTTTACGGCGCGACGCGCGTCGATCGCAAGCACGACGCACTGGCTGCCGAACTCCTGCGCCAGCTCCCGGAGCAGTGCGGGACGCGCAACCGCCGCGCTGTTGACGCTGACCTTGTCTGCACCGGCGGCCAGCAACCGCCGCGCATCGTCAACCGATCGGATGCCGCCTCCTACGGTCAGCGGAATGCCGAGCACCCGGCGGACCTGGCGAACGGTTTCAACCTGCGTGGAACGCAGCGCCGGCGAGGCTCCGATGTCGAGCAGCACGACCTCGTCCGCGCCCTGCGCTTCATAACGCTCCGCCTGTTCCGCGGGATCGCCCGCGTCGCGCAGGTTGGCAAAGTGAATTCCCTTCACCACGCGCCCGTCGAGAATGTCGAGGCACGGAACGATCCGCACCGCCAGCGAACTGGCACGCGAGCGCGCTCGTGGCGCGGCCGTTTCCACACCCGCCAGCCATCGCTGGAGCAGCCGGGAGCCCGCGGCGCCCGACAGCTCGGGGTGAAACTGGCAGGCGAGCGTCCCGCCGCGCTCGAGGGCGGCGATGAACGGCCTTCCGTGGTCGGTCCAGGCGACGTTCCAGCCCGGTGGCGCTTCGAGCAGCGCAAACGAGTTCGCGAACGACGCGTCCATGGGCGTCACGGTCCGGCAGCCCACCTCCGGCCTGACCGCATTCCATCCAAGGTGCGGAACACGCGCCTCGTCAGGCAGGCGCCGGCACGCGGCCCTCACTACACCCAGGCCCGCCACACCCGGGCTTTCCTCGCTTCCCTCGCACAGCACCTGGAGGCCCAGGCAGATCGCCAGCACCGGCCGGTCCTCGGCAAAGATGTCTCGCACGGCGGTATCCAGCCCCTTCGATCGCAGCGCGGCAACTCCGGCGCCGAACGCGCCGACGCCCGGAATTACGAGCCGCGA
This sequence comes from Gemmatimonadaceae bacterium, assembly GCA_036845045.1. Lineage (GTDB taxonomy): Bacteria > Gemmatimonadota > Gemmatimonadetes > Gemmatimonadales > Gemmatimonadaceae > JABWBJ01. The sequence continues at coordinate 1,617 of DAIUET010000099.1, forward strand.
CGCGCGTCGCACCGCGTCCGGCTCCGCTGTCACCCGCGTAGCGACGCCCAGACGGGAAAACGCGGCCTGCACCGACGCCAGGTTCGCCACTCCGGAATCCACAATGACGACGTCGCTCACAACGTCTCCTTGGTAGAGGGCACGTCGTCGAAGCCGGAGGGCGACACCGCTTGACGCAGTGCCACCGCTAGCGCCTTGAATGCGGATTCGGCGCGATGGTGATCGTTCTCTCCCTTCAGGACATCGACATGCAGTGTCAGCCGGCCCGCCATCGCGAGGGATCGGAGCGCATGCGTGATGTTCTCCGTCGCGAGCGAGCCTAACATTTCACGGGTCAGGCCGAGGTTTACGTCCGCGAACGGACGCCCCGAGAGGTCGATCGCGACCCGCGACAACGCCTCGTCGAGCGGGACCAGGGCCTGGCCGAACCGCGTGATCCCGCGGCGGTCGCCAAGCGCCTGATCCAGTGCCTCCCCGAGAGCGTGCGCGACGTCCTCGGTCGTGTGGTGATCGTCGACGTGGAGGTCCCCCTCGCAGCGTACGACCAGGTCGCACCGCGCGTGCCGCGCAAACGCCGTCAGCAGGTGGTCGAGGAACCCGATGCCCGTGGCGATGTCTGCCTGGCCGTAACCGTCGAGCGCCAGCTCGATCGAGACGTCTGTCTCTTTCGTGACGCGACGGACCTGCCCCGCGCGCGTGGCGATCATGAGTTCACCGCGCCGGACTGCAACGTCCGCTCGAGCGACCGGCACAGCAACTCGAACGACGGCGCGTCACCAGGCAGCGTGATCCGCAGGCCGAGCGGTTCCCGGCGCCGGTTCGAGACGAGACGCACGAGGATCCCCTGGCTCACCAGCGACGCATGCACATCCGGCGCGCGTGCCCCAAGCTCGGCGAACACGAAGTTCGCCTCGGATTCCCGCGGTGTCGCGCCGAGGCGTGTCAGCAGGTTGAACAGCCCGCGGCGTTCGTCGCGAATCCGCGCTACGTACGCGTCGCGGCTTGCCGTACCGGCCTCGAACAGTGCGCGCACGATGGCCAGCGACGCGGACGACACGGGAAACGGTCCGCCGGCGGCGCGCAGGGCTTTCACGATGCGCGCCGGCCCGAGGGCGTACCCCACCCGGCATCCTGCCAGCCCCCAGGCCTTGGAAAACGTCCGGATGACGACGACGTTAGGCAGCGTGAGCGCGGCATCGGTGAGGTCGCCGTCGGCGAAATCGACGTACGCGTGGTCGAGGACGACGAGCGCCCGCGGGGCCGCCGCCGCCAGGCGGCGCAGGTCGGCCAGCGTGGCGACTTCGCCGGTGGGATTGTCAGGCGTCACCAGGGCAATGACCGCGGTGCGATCGTCCACGCGGTCGAGCATCCCGGCGATCGGGTATGGGCCCGGCCGCCACGGCGCCGTGACCACGTTCCCCCCGCAGAGCGCAGCGTACTGATGGAACATCTCGAACCCCGGCTCCGCGATCAGCATGGTGGCGCCCGCGGGCAGAAAGGCCCGGCAACACCGGTCGATGACTTCGTCCGCACCGGCGGCCACAAAGACCTGCGACGGTTCGACGCCAAAGTGACCAGCAAGCATCGCCTCGAACGGTCTGGCGTCCGGGTAGCGACGCAGCAGGTCGGCCCCCGCGTCGCGTAGCGCCGCCACGACAGTGTCCAGTGATGGCGGAGCGCCCTCATTGGCATCGAGCCGGAGCACCACGCCATGGGGCACCGGACCGCGTTCGTAGACGGGTGACGCGTCCACACGGGACGTGGGACCCACGGCGTCTCCGGTGTTCATGGAACGATCTGGGATAGAGTGGAAACGACGAGATCGGTGCCCCCCGCAGCCTTCACGGCCGGAATGATCTGTGGCAGCGCGTCTCGGCGTATCGCCGCCTTCACGGCGTAACTCCCGTTGCCGAACAGCGGCGAAACGGTCGGTTGTCGCATCGCGGGCAACACGGCGACAACGCGCTCCAGACACTCGCCGGACGCGTTCACCTCGAGCATGACCCGCTGCCGGGCCTCGAGGACGCTCGAGAAGAGCAGTGCCAGGTCCTCGATTCGGCGACGCTTATCCGGCTGTTTCCACGCGGATCGACTGGCATAGAACCGCGTCGAAGAGCGCAGCAACGTGTCGATCACTATCAGGCCGTTGGCCTGGAGCGTGGCCCCCGTTGCCGAGCAATCGACGATGACGTCGGCATCCTCGGGGGGGAAGACTTCGGTCGCTCCGTACGACCGGACGCAGTCGGCATCGAGTCCGCGATCGCCGATCCATTTCCTCGTCAGGCATTCGTACTCGGACGCGATCACCAGACGGCGATTCGGCAGGCGCCCGTCCACCAGCAGCGTCTCCGGGACGGCAGCGACGACGTCGACTGGATCGAGCCCGGTGTCGAGTACCTCGATGACGTCCGCCGAAAGCTCGGCAACCCAGTCCGCCCCCGCGAAGCCCGCGCCGCGGCTGCCGAGCAGCAGCATTTCCACGATGTTCTGCGGCTTGAGGACCTTGGTCTCGGTGAAGTGGACCTGCACGTGCGGCCGGTAGCTGCGGGCGGTCGTCGTCACCCGCACTCCGCCGTCGGTCAGCAAGTCCAGTACCGCGCGTTCCATCCGTCCTTTCGGTAGTGCGATTCGAAGGGTGTCAGTCATGAGTGGTTTCGTGAGCGGGCAGCCGGGCAACAAAAAACGCCGGCTGGGAAGCCGGCGTCGTGGTTGCCTGACGAGTCTGTGTCAACAGTCCGCCTAGTGCCGCGCGCCAGCTCCCCCGGTCAGGTGACCATGGTAGCGATGATGCGCGTGGCGGCGACGGAGTATCATGGGAGGCGCATTCTCGCTCGACGACCCTGCGGCTGTCAAGTGCGAACAGCGGACGCGGTCGCCCGCGTCCGCTGCTTTACTGCCCGGAGGCTGATCTTCGGCCACCGGTCTACACCCTACTTCTTCGGTGGCACCAGATAGTCCGAGGCCACCAGCAGGCGGAACTCGGCGCGTCTGTTCTGCGCCTGAGCGTCCATCGATGTTCCCGTCGCGATCGGCTGGGACTCGCCCCGACTGGCGATCTCGATCCGGACTGCATCCACGCCCTTGCTGACCAGGTACGCCTTGGCCGCGTCGGCGCGACGTCCACCGAGCGCCAGGTTGTACGCATCTGTCGCGCGTTCGTCGGTGTTGCCCACGATGACGATGCGCATCGCCGGGTTGTCCCTGAAGATGGCGATCTTGCTGTCGAGCGTTGCTTTCGCCGAGTCGGTCAGTAGCGCACTGTCCGTGGCGAAGTGGATCATCTCGCGCATGGTGGCGAGCGCGGTCGTCGACGACGCGGCCATCGGCTTCGACAGCGTCGGGCGTGCCAGCGAATAACGCAGCGTGGGAAAGTCGTTCTCGATCATCCGCAAGCGACGCTGTTCGGACGCGCTCACGGAATCCCGATGCTGCAGCACCAGGGGAGCGGGCGCGCTGACCACATTGACCGTCTGGACACGCGTGCTCGGCTGGCGGAAGAAGCTCAACCCGGCGCGAATGCCGGCGTTGGTCTCCTTGCCCTTCGGCATGTAGTCCGTGATGGCATCGACACGCAGGGCAACCCGTTCGCCGAAGGCAAGCCTGGCGCCAAGGAGGCCCGACATGCCATAGCTGGACTTCGTGCCGTAGTCGGTCTGGACCGCTCCAGCGGCAACCAACCATGACAGCCGTCCGGTGACGATCGGGATGAAGGCGAGGCGGGCGGACAGCGAGTTCACGTGAATGTCCGCGAATCCGTTCGAGCGGCTGGCACCCATGCCCGTACCGTCGAATTCGACGGCCCAGCGGGGATCGAGGAACGCGCCGACGCGCAGGCCGGCGCCCGATCCGTTGTTGATGAGCAGGGCGTTGTCGTAGGACGTGGCGGCGCCAAACGCGCCAAGCTCCACGGTCCCGCGACGCTGTGCCTGAACCGGCGACGCGGCCACCAATGCAGCGACTCCGATTGCGATGATCCTGTATGACATTTCATTCTCCATTGAGCACTCCCTGTCTGCGTAGACGTGCGAGCGGAATCCCGGCGGAGACTCGATGCCGGGGATGCCGCGTTCAGACTGCATGCCGGCGTCCTGCGACGCCTATTGCTGCCGTGGGTGCAGCACGGTCCGATGTGGTATCGGTAGTCAGTCACGGCGCGTTATTGCGCGCCCGCTGCTCCCTTGTGTTTTGTCGGGTCAGTTCGTGCGACGCGGCCGTGTTGCTTGCCCTCGCGTCAGGCGACGCTGGTGCCCTCTCTCAGGCCTCCGCGCCACCGGCGAGCTATTGCGGTACTGGAGGACTCACCAGGCTCCTCTCACCGCGACGTCGCCTTGCCAATCCCCGAAGGGAGGCGGTATCACCAATCATAGCCCCGCTCGCGCCGATTCCCTATCGCTCGGAAGGATGACTCGGGATGGACACGGCATGTTCCGACGCCACGACGAGCGGCAACGACACCACGAACTCACTACCGGTGTCCGGGCCAGCACTGCGCGCGGTGACACTGCCGCCGTGCAGGTCGACAATGCGCTTCACGATGTTCAGGCCAATCCCCATACCGTACCGCGAGTGAACGCGAGCGCTATCGGCGCGCGAAAAGAGATCGAACACGCGGGGCAACATCTCGGGGTCGATGCCCATCCCGTTGTCGGCTACGCGCAACTCCGCTCGATCCTCCGCGATATCGACCTGCACCGTGATACGCCCGCCGTTCTCCGTGTAATTCGCGGCATTGCTCACCAGGTTCACCACGACCTGTTCGAGCCTGATTGCGTCAGCGTCCAGCCAGACGGGCTCCGCCGGAAGGGACAGGGAAACCTGGTGATTGCGATGAGCATGGGCCGATATCACGGCCTCCAGCGAACGTTCAACCACCACCCGCAGGTCGACGAGTCCAGGCTGAAGGCGCATGCGCCCCGTCCCCAGGGAGGAAATCTCCTGAAGGTCATCGACGAGGTGAGACAGGTGTCCGACCTGCCGCTCAATGAGTGAGCGCGCCTTGTTCGGGACCGGACTGTCCTTCTCCTGTGCCAGTCGAAGTACCACGAGGGCATTGGCGACCGGAGCCAGTGCATTTCGCAACTCGTGCGAGAGAATGGCGAGGAACTCATTCATGTGGCGGTCGGCGACCGTCCGTTTCTGCACCTGGAGCTCCGACTTCAGGTCCGCGCGCTTCCGTTCCGTGATGTCGCGCACGTGACACTGGATCAACTCCTTCTCGCCCTGGCGGTAGCTGCAGCTGATCACTTCCACATCCATGCCCTCCGGATGTGCCATGCTCTCGACCAGCAGTTCTTCCCAGCGAACGACGCCCCGTTCAGACACCTCGTGCGCCACTGCGCGACTGTCGGCGTCCCTCAGCAGTCCTATTTCCCAGAGCTGCTTCCCGAGGAACTCATCGGGTGCGAGGCCAAGCAGCCGTGTCATGCCCGGATTGGCGTCGACGATGCGTCCGGTGCTGGCCTCGAGCACGAGGATCCCGTCGTGCGCCGTCTCGAACAGCCGCTGATAGCGGCTTTCGAGGTTATCCCGGTGGTCCGTCGCGGCTCGCTGTTCCGGCCGGGCGTGACTCCTGGCGGATGGTGAACCGTTTGTCCCTGCTTTTGCGCCCACGTCCATGCTGCACCTCGAGAAGGAGCCGCCGCGCGGGTCATCGTGGAGGCCAGGGGCCTCCTTCCGCTGCTGGCCTCGCTGCCGTAGCTGCAGTATGGGCCGAATCCCTAGGCCGGCACAAGAATGAAAAGGATGGACTCGCCTGGTCCATGAGATTGAGGTTGAAATCAATCTCACGAGCGATCGTATCCGTCCGGCCGCCTAACGACGGCGCCGGCCCTGACCGACCGCCGAGTCGAGAGGCTCAGATCCGCGGCGCCCGGCCCGCAGTCCGCAGGGATCCCGGCGCGAGCTCCTGGCGGGCGTGCGAGCAGCCTACTTCGAGAATCCCTTCGAGCCGCCCGACGCGTGGCTGAACGCGGCGACTTCAAGGCGGCTGTGCAGGGCGAGCTTCTCAAGCACGTTATGCACGTGGCTCTTGACGGTATGCACCGCGATGTGCAGCCGGTTCGAAATCTCCTTGTTGCTGAGACCTTCGCCGAGCAGGTCGATGACCTGCCGCTCGCGGCTGGTCAGGCGAACGGCGGCGACCACCCGGGCCTTGTCCTTCGCGCCCGCGTTACGGACGATCTGTGAGAAGAGCGAACTGGTCAGCTGCGTCGGAAGCACCTGTGCTCCTTCGGCGACGGCGCGGATCGTCTTGAAGAACACTTCGAACGACGCGTCCTTCATGACGAACCCGGATGCACCCGCGCGCACGTAGTTCGCGACGTCCTCCTGCAGCGGCTGGAGTCCCATGACGATCACTTTCGCTTCCGGCACTTCAGCGTGCATCGTCGCCGTCAGGCTCAGGCTGTCGTGGTCTTCAAGCCCGAAGTCAATCAGTACGATGTCGGGCTTCGCTTCCCGCACTTTCTGGAGCGCTTCGGTTGCGTCCGCGGACGCCGCGAGGACCTTGAACCCCGTCTGGGTGTGGACCATCGCCACGATGCCTTCGCGCAACAGCCGGTTGTCATCGATGAGCACGAGCGCGATCGGGCGACCCTCGCTGTGACCGCGGACCGTCGTGCTTCCGGTCCTGGGCTTTGCTGGCTTGGGCGCCGCCCGGCCATCCGCCCGGGAATCTCCTGGACGTTTGCTCGGACGCGGCGGTCGTGGTGCCATGGAAATCTGATTGAAGGGTCCGACGAATCCGCTCGTTTCGAGCACCGCGACGCGCGGCTTCAAGTGATACGCCTGGATCCTGAACGCGCAGAATGCTCCAGGGCAGGTGCCTCGAAGCATTCTGATGTGACCGTTATAGTTACCTGTCGCCTCTGATTGCCGCAACCGCGGTCACGAGGTGAGCGGCGGTGGACCAATGCTGCCAGTGATAGACGGCATTAGTCCACTGTCTGAAATGGGACGCCGTCAGTCGGCTTTCAAATGCCGGCTTTCGAAGTCGGTGACCTCACGGTCCACTTCGTCCAGCGTCTTGCCGTACCGCTCCCGGATCTTGCCGATGAGCTGGTCACGCTTCCCGGCGATCACGTCGACATCGTCGTCGGTCAGCTTTCCCCACTGCTCGCGGACCTTGCCCTTGAGCTGCTGCCAATTCCCTTCGATCGTGTGCTCGTTCATGGTTCGTCCCTCTGAATGGAGGTGTTGATCGGCTACGTCGCGCTCGACAAGACGGGCGCTACATGTGGTACGTACCCGCGAACGAACTCCAGTGTTGCCGTGACCGTGCGCGAAGGCAACTCGTTGAAGATCGCTGACAATCGGCGGACTCGGGCGTGCAACGCCGCGCCTAACGCAAGTAACGGTACAGCCCGAAGAGCCCTATGACAGCGCCACCCACGGCGATGATCGTGCCACTCTCGCCACCAATGATTGATCCGACGATGATCGCAGCCGCGCCAACACCCATCATGGCCACGCTCGAGCCGGCCCTGGGCTGCCTGTCACCTTCCTGCAGCCATGCAGAATCGGATCGGATCCTGTCCGCGGGCGCCGTAACACCGACCCGGACGACGCGTGGTCCAACAGCCGCCGTGGTATCGTCGACGACCGTTCCCCGTGCCGGGGTCGCGGCGGCGGCTGTGGAGTCGCGCAGCGCCGGGCCCTGCTGGGCGACCAGCGATGAAGGGAGCAGCACCGCACCGATACTCAGGGCGGCCATGAGAGTGAATGCGCGCGTGAATGAGGTCATGATGTGAGTCCCTGGGAAAGAGGTTCCGGCCCCTGGTGCGGGTTACCCCCGCGAGCGTCGGCCGGATCGTGGCTCAGGCACCACGACGCCGCCCGCGTTTCGTGGGAAGCTCAGGCCGCACAGGTGACCACCCTGCCGGCGACGCGATTGCCGGCATCACCGGTCGCCGCTGGTCGTGCCGTCAGGGCGTGAGCTACGTCTGCCGCTCAGTCCTTGAACGTTAGGTACCAGGACGGATTTCAACCATCGCTCGTGATAGGTAGGCAGGGTCAATCGTAAGGTGGAGCCACTGCCCCGAACCCGGTCAGTTCAGATCGCTGAGCCGACCTCCAGTGTAGATCCAAAACCGCTCTTGCGACGGATAGTCCTCAGCCCGCCGCGCGCTCACATTGAACGCACGAATCGCTGAGACGCCGCGCCTTCGTGCCGAGCGTCGACGCCTGTTCGTGTTGGTGGTACAGATGGGCCGCGCGGCCACTGCCGGCGGCTCGTCCTCATCTCTTCGAGAGGAATACTCGTTTGCCCGACCGGCGTCTCCGCGGCAACTGGATGCAGATGAAATCGGCCATACTCGACAAGTGGCCGGGGGTCACGGCGGAGGACATCGCTTCACTCGCCGGCGAACGCGACGCCCTGATGCGCGTGCTCAAGGCGCGCTCCAACAAGTCGTACTACGAGATCGAGCGCGAGCTGGCCGAGTTCGAGCTGCGTGATCTCAGGGCGGCATATGCGTCCCGGCCCGCGCTTGGCATCGGGCTCGACTGATCCTCTCCCGGCCACCGGTCCGGCCGGACTGACTGTTCATTCTTGGCGCAGGTGAGCGAAGCGAACGCGGATGCGGGCGTCATGTCAGGGGACATGGCGCCCTTTCTCCACGGCGGCAGGACAGGATCAGGCCTCTTGCTGGCTACGGTGTGGGCAATTCCGTAACGTCCAGCCTGGCGCCCGTTTATCATTCCTGCTTCCCGTTTCCACCATCCATGCGCGCACTCGTCCTCCTCACCGCGACACTACTGGCGGCGCCCGCCGCCGCCCAACAAGC
>DAIUET010000100.1:0-10297 GCA_036845045.1 Gemmatimonadaceae bacterium
CATCAGCGGACGGTGAGGTGTTCCTGAAGGATCCGGACGAGTCGCACACCGGCCATCTGCAACCGCCCGGCGACGTCGTCACCGAATTCGAGCTGATAGGAGGCGTCCAGCGTCCGGCCGCCGGGCCGTGCCTCGCAAGTCGCTGCGCCACCCACGACGTTCCACGTGCAATACCGGGCCTTCCTCGAGGTCACGAGGTTGTAGGACTCCTGCGCCCAGTCGACCGGTGCACCCTGGATCCACGTCGCGCGCTGCGCCGGCGAGATCTCCGTGGTGAGGGAATCGGCGAATTCCTGCCAGTGCCGCGATGCGAGCAGCTTCCCCAGCAACCCGCCGTCCCACAAGGCGTGCAGGTTCACCGCGGTGTAGTAACCACCCCCGATGGGCCGAACGCCGTTGCCGCCTCGATCGTCCGCGAAGGCGACGTGCAGCGGCTGGTGCAGGTCTCCAACCCAGTGGCTCACGAAGAAGAGCGCCTCGCCTCGGGATCGATCACTGGTCGCCTGGCGCAGTGAATCGGCGTGCGCCGTCACCGCGGTAATGACGCACGGGACCTGGCACGGCGGCGTGGGGAGCCGCGTGGTCGTACGTGGGACGTTTGCGAAATGCCAGGTCTCGAACACCGCAAACCGGTTCCATGATGGCGTGCTTCGAGCTTTCACGCGTACGTCGTCCGCATAGGCACAGGCATCCCAATACGATGTCAGTGCCTGCCCGTCCGGATCGCGGTACGCGCTCGTCAGGCGCTCGACTTCCGCGCGCCGCGCCTGGTCCAGCAGTTGCCAGGCGATCCGACAGACGATCCGGTGCCCGTCCCGGCTCCATGCACTGGCTTCACGGGGCTGTCCCGCGAACAGGATGGCTCCCAGCGCGAGGTACTTCAGTACCGATCGAGTCATGGCGTCCCGGGTCACTGTGTTGCGCGGAAAAAAGGATGCGACGGGTGGCGACCGGACGCCAGTCTGCTGCTAGTCCTGCGTTCTGGTTCCTCCGGCTCTTCGGTCCGGTGAGTGAGCGCACTGACATCCGTGATGCGTCAGGACGTCCCGGCAGGATCTCGCTCGTCGTTGCTTTTCCCGGGCCGAACGCCGATCGTCCGGCATCGTCTTTCGGAGAACATGTCGTGTTACGATCTCTTCGCCTGAGTGCCGTCGCCGCCGCGGCATTTCTGCCCGGCACCCTTACCGCGCAGGAAAGTGGTACGACCGTAACTCTGACGGTCAGTCCGAGCTTCGTGAGTTTCGCCGACCTCGGTAGTGGGCCGGCGGCGGTAGCGCGGCTCAGTATCAGCAGGGGCTTCTCGCGCCTGACGGGTGGAGAGTTGTCCGCCTTCGTGCTCGCCCCACTCGGGGGTGCCACGGCATCGCCGGACTGTGTCGTTGGCGGCAATTGCCAGACACGGTCGACTCCCAGCCTGCTGTCGGGGGTGTCGACGTCGGTGTTCGCCTTTGTCGGCGAGACGGGCCTTCGCGGCTCGATTGGCGTCGGTGCGGTGGGGGCGTCAGGCGGGGAAGGGTTGGGCAATCGCGGCAGCTTCGCGGGTCTCATCGGCCTGGACTGGCTGCCGCCGACGGATAATCGCTTCGCGCCGACGTTCTCGTTCCGGCTCGTGCAGCTGGCGTCACCAATTGCCGGAGCCCGGCAACTGCTGCTACCGGGAGTGGGATTGAGCTTCTAACCAGCGACCAGCGACCAGCGACCAGCGACCAGCGATCAGCGACCGGCGACCGGCGACCGGCGATCAGTGATCAGTGATCAGTGATCAGTGATCAGTGGTGATCAGGTCGAGAACGCAGGCCGCGCCCTCTGATCTCTGATCTCTGGTCTCTGGCCCTATCACATCGCCCTCGCTTCTTCGGCGGCTTCGAGCATCACGCCGATATCGCGCGACAGGGCGCGCACTTCCTGTGTCGCAGATGAAATGTCAGACAGGTTCGATTGCAGGCCGGAGGTGCGGAGCTTCACCATGTCGAGCCGCAGGTTGGCGAGCATGAGCACGGCGTTGTCGAGCTGTTGCGCAAGCGTGGCGCGATTTTCGGCCAGCTCCACGAGCGAGGTCCGCTGACGCTTCAGCAGCGTCAGCCGCCGCTCGCCTTCGAGCGAGAGGCCTTCACGCTCCATCTGCGCGATGCGCCGGTCGAGTTCATGCAGCGGCGTCGGCTCCCCCTGCTGTTCATCGAGGCGGTGCACCATGCGCGCGAGGTGACCGATCCGCTCGACCAGCGCGTTCACAGCGGGTTCGACTTCAGGCAGCATCCGGCGATCCGGCTTCGAGAGGCCGGCAATGATTCCGAGAATTGCGGCCCGATCCTCGGCGGCGTTCCTGACCGCCGCTCCGGATGGCCCGTCCAGAACCTCGCGCGGCGCGATCTTCTCGAGCTGTTTCTGCCTGGGCATCCTGCTTTCGGGGAGCACCCACTTGGCCCGCGGCATCAGGATCACCCGGCGGAGCTTGAGTCCGGCGGCCCGGAGCGACTGCCGGCGAAGCCACACCTTCCTCATCATGAACATCGGCACCACCGGTGCCATCATGAAGGGAATGAGCTCCTCTTCGCTGACACCCGCGATAAACCCACCCATTCCGAGAAACGCCATGGCCGCGGTGGCCCAGAAGTAGCCGCGCATGGCCTTGACCCGGTCGAACAGATTGACGCGTCCGTGCCAGAGACGGATGTCCTTGCGCTGCTCGGCCGTGAGCGTGGCCAGGTGCGCGGGCTCGAGTACGATATCCCCCTGCATCAGCGCGGAGGTCAGCGGCAGTCCAGCGCTGTCGACCGGCACCGGGTCCACGGGCCGTGGCGTTGCATAACGAGACTCCACCCGGCGAGGATCCCGGTTCCGGCGGTCCGGGCGACCGCCCCGAGGCACGGGCGACGTGTACCGGACCGGCTCACCGCGTTCCGTGCGCCACGAGGGCACGGGCCGAGCGTCGGCATTGAGCGCGTCACGCAGTGTTCCGGCCGTTGGCCAGCGGTCCTCCGGTGATTTCATCAGGGCGCGCTCGATGGCGTCGCTCATCGCGGGGGGCGCATCCGGACGCAGCTCGGTGATGGGACGCGGCTTTTCGGTCACGTGCTTGAGGAGCAGCGCCATCGAATTGCTCGCCGTGAACGGCACCCGGCCGGTGAGCATCTGGTACGCTACCACGCCCAGGGAATAGATGTCGCTCCGCCCATCGAGGGCGCGCTCGCCCACCGCCTGCTCGGGAGACATATAGGTTGGCGTGCCGACCGCGATGCCGGTGACTGTGAGCCGCGATGCCGCCTCCATGGCCCAGGCGATGCCGAAGTCCGTCACCAGCGCGCGGCCGCTCTCGCGATCGAGCATGATGTTGTCCGGCTTGATATCGCGGTGGATGACCCCGCGCGTGTGTGCGTAATCGAGTGCGTCCGCGACCTCGCGCAGGAACCGCCGCACCTCCTCGACGGGCAGACGGGGTTCATGAGCGAGCAGCGTGGCCAGGTTCCCACCCGTCAGCATGGCCATGACGAGGTAGGCGAGACCATCGCGTTCGCCGACGTCATAGATCGGGACGATGTGGGCGTGGGCGAGCTGCGCCGCGGTCTGTGCCTCACGAGTGAAGCGGGCACGGATCGCGGGATCGTGCGCCAGCTCGGGCGGAAGCACCTTGATGGCGACGGGCCGGTTCAAGCGCAGGTCGCGCGCGCGGTAGACCACCGACATGCCGCCACGCCCGATTTCCCCCTCGAAGGCGTACTGCGCCCCGATCGCCTCTATCACGCGATCCTGGAGCGAAGGTTCGCCGCGCTGTTCGGAGTATCGGGTCATTCCACCGTCCGTTTACGTGCCTGTCGGCGGATTGTTTCCCGCCACTGCCTGACGCCGCGCCAAGGATGGCCGGCGGGCCCCCTGCCCGCCAGTGTGACCTGAGTCACGTCGTTTATTACGAACGAGTTAACCCTTTCCCGTGGCGGGATCGGGCTGTGGAGCGTCCGTGTACAGCCGGCACATGTGTAGCGGAAGTCCGCGCCAGTACATCGGTCGACAAATAGCCAGACCACGGGCGAGGTAACCGCGCACGAGGGAGGATCCCATGAACCGATATATGCTGCTCGCCTGCACACTGGCCGTCGTGGCCGGGTGCGAAAAGTCGTTGCCGGAGGGGTATACCGGCGACGCCGACACCGGCCTCGCGGTCGCCCGAACGTCACGCGCGAAGGACTCGCTCATCATGGTGAAGGACAGCCTGCTGGCCGTGAAGGAGCGCCAGCTCAGCCTTCAGAGCGCCATGATCGGCGATGCCGCCACCAGCGCCAGCCTGATCTCCGAAATCGACCGCGACCTGTCGAAGGCCCGCGTGAACGTGAAGGATGACCGGAAGTCCGAATCCGGCATCGAGAACGCGTCGGATCGCCTGGCGCTGGTGCAGAAGAAGGTGAACGTCGTGCTCGCACGCCTGTCGGCCAGCGAAGCGCGCATCCGTCGCCTGCGCGAAGACAGTGTCGCCCGCACCATGCTGAACGCGACGCAGGCCGCCCAGATCGCCGAGTACGAGAAGTCGATTGCCGACATGCGGCTGTCGGTCGAAAACCAGAGCCGCGAGATCGCCGCACTCACGATGCAGGTGGACAGCATGGGGCGCGAGAACGTTGCCCTCACGGCGCGCAACAATGCGATGGCGGCGCACGAGGATTCCGTGTTTGTGGCAATCGGTACGGAGAAGGAACTGACGGAGAAGGGGGTCATCCGTCGCGAAGGTGGCACGCTGCTCGCCTTCGGTCGCGGCAAGACCATCGTGCCGGCCCGGAGCTTCGAGCCGGAGGATTTCCAGGTCATGTCGAAGTCCCGTGACCTTACCATCCAGCTCCCGCAGACCGACAAGGAGTACCGCGTCGTGTCGCGTCAGAACCTCGAATACACGGACTCGGTGAATCGGAACAGTACCCTGGTGAAGGGCGCGCTCACGGTGACGGATCCGGAGAAGTTCTGGGCACCGTCGAAGTACCTGATCCTGGTGCAGCGTTAGCAACAGGTAACGGGTAACGGGTAAACAGGAAAAGCTGTAAACGGGCGGGCGGCGGGCAGAGGTTTCTGCTCGCTGCCCGCTGTCCTTTGCGTGAGAATTTCCTACGCTGCTCGCTCGCGCACGCCGCGCTGATACGTGCCCGGCGGCACGCCGATCGCCTTCTTGAACACGCGAGTCAGGTGGCTCTGGTCGCTGAATCCGCACGAGTATGCGACTTCGGACAGGCCGATCCCCTGGTGCAGCAGGTTTCTCGCCCGGTTGACGCGAAGCTGTACGAGATACGCGTAGGGCGACACGCCGAGCACGCGCTGAAAGACACGAATGAGCTGAAACGCGCTCATTCCGCACTCGGCCGCGATGCTCGCCAGGCGGACCTGGCGCGAAAAGCGCGACTCCAGGAAATTGCGCGCCCGCTCCACGGCGTGGAGATCTCCGGAATCATGCGCATTGGAGACGCCGCCTCCCCCATGATGATTCCGCCACAGTGAGCGCAGTGCCGCCACCAGGCGTGACTCCGCGGGCGTGTCCCGGACACCATCCATCAGTGGCTGGTGGGCCCTGACGAGTCGTGCCGCGAGCGCGTGATCGGTGAAGACCGGTGTCAGAAATGGCCGGTCGATGCCATCGGCCCGTTCGGCGACACCAATGTCGCGCATGACGTCGGCGCTCGGGTACACCATGCGGTACCGGTAACCACTCTCTGACAACGCCGCGGCGCTGTGGATCTCTCCGGGCGCAAAGGCGAGGATCGTCCCCGGCCCACCGACCCACTCGCCTCGGGCTGTGCGCAACTGAAGGAGTCCGGCCTCGACGACGCCGACGGCCCACGTGTCGTGAAAGTGCGGCGGGTATCGCATCGCGAAGTGGTCGGCCCAGAGCGCGTCGAAGCGGCCGCAGGGAAGTTCGACTCCGGCGACGATCGTCGTGGCTTCGGCGGTTGGGTTGTTCGACACCGGGGGAATTCCAGGATGCGGGAAGGGGCCCTGGGAAACTGCCGCGACTTGCGCGAAGCACCAAGCGCTACGGGGTGAACTGCAGCGTGATGGTGTTCAGTCCCGCGGGAAGTGGGATGAACGACACCGCTACTCGTCATTGCGCCCGTCAGGCTCTCGAGTGTGCGAACGAAAGCCTCGTTCCGAAGATTCGTCGAAGGCAGGAACTTGGATCATTCGAATGGGGCGGATGTGTCGGATCTGTGAATGATTCGGGTCATCCGTCCGATCCGGCGCATCGGTTTCCAGAACTCGACCAACTCGATGGTCCGCATCAGTTGACGGCGATCGGGGCGCAAGACGGTGAAACGTCTTTGCGCTATTTCACCGCATAGAGATGGCCATCGGTGCTCCCGAAGTACACGACGCCATCGGCCACGACCGGCGACGACAGAACGGAGCCGAGTGTCATCATGGTTCGCATGCCGATCATCATCCCGTCCAGTGTGCGGTCGGGATACATCCCCTGGGTGCGCATGCGACCCGTCTCGTCCGTGTAGCGGGCGCCATTCTCCTTGTTGCCATCGGTCTGGAAGCGCGCCAGTAGCGTTCCGTTGCGGAGGCTCACAGCGTTCAGATAGCCATCCGACGTTCCGTAAAACACCACCTCGCCGGCAATGGCGGGCGAGGAGAATGAGACGGCCTTGTTCTGGAGGTCGAACTTCACGGCGCCGGTCCCTGCATCGAGCGCCTTGAAGCGCGTCCCGTCGGAGGTGGGGAAATAGACTACCCCATTTTTCACGGCCGGTGACGCGATCGTCCAACCACCGTTGTTGTCATGCACCCATTTCGCGGTGCCGGTGCGGGCATCGACGACGTGAAACCTGCCGTCGCGTCCCCCGACAAAAACCAGACCATCAGAGATAGCCGCCGAGCTGGCGATGCCGATCTGGTTGTAGATGACGGTGTCGTTGCCCGTCGTGTAGCGCCACCGCTCGCGACCCGTCGCGGCATCCAGCGCGTAGACGTTGCGATCCCAGCTCCCGATGTAGACCAGGCCATCGGCGAACGCCGGAGACGCGTGCACCACATCGCCGGTCGCAAAGGACCAGCGCAGCGCGCCAGTCGCCGCATCGAGGGCGTAGACATGCTGGTCGCCACTTCCGATGAACACGAGGCCGTTCGCGATCATCGGTGAAGAAAGGAAGACGTCGAACGGATCGGGCATCCGTTCGGTGCGCGGAATGGCGCCGTGGATCCCCGGCGCGGTGAAGCGGCGCTCGCCTCTGGTGGCGAACATCCAGCGGGACTTTCCCGTCGACGCGTCCACGGCGTGTACCAGGCCATCGAGACTGCCGACATAGACGACGCCGTTGTGAAACGCCGGCGACGAACTGACCGGTCCACGGGTGTCGTACTTCCACTGCTGCGTGCCATCGGCACGGTTTACCGCATACAGCGAACCGTCGGTGCTTCCGACATAGACCACGTCGCCGACGACCAGTGGCGACGAGATCACTCGGCCGGTGGTCCTGAACTTCCAGACAAGGGTTTCCAGTCGCGGCGCTGGCGAGTCATAGACGCCACGGTGATCCGGTCCCCCACGAAACATCCCCGTCTGCGTGTGCGCGAGGGTCGGAACACATGCCGCAGCAGGGAGCGCGAGGCAGAGCGCGCGAAGTGATTCACGCATGAAAACGGGTCTCCGTCGTCGAAAAGTCGTGTCGGCAACCCAGCCGACTGACTGAACATGACCGACCCCGAGGGCAGACGGTCTTGAACGATCCTGACGCCGGCGAGGAGGCGGCGCTCCCTGGGGGATGCAATTGCGTTCAAGCGAACCCGGAATGGCGCGAGCATTCATCATGATGGTCGATCCCCTCGGTCGGACAGGAGCCCATACATGTCGTCGACTGGTCCCGCACGCGTTTGTGTCACGCTGATCGTTGCCGTCGTCGCAACAATACCGATTCCCGCGCACGGGCAGGGGGCGGGACCGGCACGCCCCGATTCAACGGTGCTGGAAAAGGTCACTCTCGCCGAAGGCATTTATCTCTTCCGCGCACCGTCGGCGATTGACCTGTGGACGTCCTCGAATTCCGTGGTTGTCGTCAACGACAGCGACGTGGTGGTCTTCGACAGCAACGCGCGCCCATCGACGTCGCGGCTGGTGATCGCGGAAATCCGGAAGATCACCAACAAACCAGTGCGGTTCCTGATCAACTCGCACTGGCACATGGACCACTGGATGGGAAACGCGGCGTACGCTGACGCGTATCCGGGTCTCCAGATCATCGCCACCGCCGAAACGCGGGACTACATGTCCCGGCTGCCGGTATCATTCTTCGTCAACTCGGCTGGTGTCACGCGGGCGCGAGCGGCACTGGACACGGCGATTGGGACGGGGAAGATCGCCGATGGTTCGCCGCTCACGGCGGAGCGGAGACGGCAGCTGGAGGACCGGTTGGCTCTGTCCACGACGCTGGCGAATGAGCTCTCCAGCACTCGTCAGGTGCTTCCCACCGTGGTCTTCGGGGACAGCCTGCGCTTCTGGCGCGGTGGCCGCGAGTTCAGGCTCTTCAGCGCCACGGGCGACGCGTCAGGAAGCACGGTGTTGTACCTGCCGGCGGAACGGATGCTCGTGACCGGCGACGTGCTGGTGCGACAGGAAGACGGCACCGGTGCGCAGCCGTGGACGACGAACTCGTACAGGATCTCGCCCTGGCTGGAAAGCCTTCGCGCGATGGAAGCGCTGGATGTCGGGATCATCGTGCCGGGGCAGGGGCCGGCGCTGAACGACAAGACCTACCTGCGGCTGACCATCTCACTGTACCAGTCGATCATCCGCCAGGTGCATGCGGCGCTCGAACGCGGTGCGATCCGACTGGATCAGGTGCAGGCGGCGGTCAAACTGGACGAGATCCGCGAGCTCTTTACAAATGGCAGTCCGACGCTGATTGCTCGGTTTGATGCAGTGGTCGCGGCGCTGATTCGTAAGGTGGCTCAGGAGGCACGCGACGGGATTGCGTTGCCGTAGCGTAAAGGCTTTCGGACGACGCGGCGGGGCCTCAGCTAGTCGTGGCGAGCTCAGATTTTTTTGATCGTCAGCGCTGCCGGGTGATTCTGATCGTGGGTCTCCGCGCTTTCCGCGGCTCCGCGTGAGCAGGTTGCAGTTCTTTTCAGGCTTGACATATGCCTATATCGGCATATCTTAGTATCATGGCGAGGGCGGCAACGACGACGGACGCGTTCAACGCGGTGGCAGAGCCGAGACGGCGGGAGATCCTGGACGTGCTGGCTCGGGGGGAGCGGCCCGTGAACGACCTCGTCGCACTGCTGGGTGTGGCCCAGCCGGTTGTCTCAAAGCACCTGCGGGTGCTCCGGGAGGTGGGGCTGGTGGAAGTCCGGGACCAGGGGAGGCAACGGCTGTACCGGCTCAACGGCGAGCCGCTCAAGCCAATCCACGACTGGGTGAAGAACTACGAACAGGCGTGGAATGAACGCTACGACACGCTGGATGACCTGCTGGACGAACTCAAAGGGGAGGGTGAGGGAAATGGTGAAGACGAGTAAAGGTTCGGCGGTGGTGACGGTCCCGTCGGACACCGAGATCCTGATCACGCGCGAATTCGATGCGTCACGACACCTGATCTACAAGGCATGGACGACGCCGGAGCTGGTCAAGCGCTGGTGGCACGCCAACCGGGGCCGGTGCACCACGACCGAGATCGACCTGCGCGTGGGTGGAAAGTGGCGCTGGGTGATGGTGACCGACGACGGCTTCGAAGTCGCCTTCCACGGGGAGTACCGGGAGATCGTTCCAGGCGAGCGGCTCGTGTACACGGAGGTCTACGAGGGCGCGCCGCTCGCGGAAGACGGGGAGGAAGCGGCGCTCAACACCGTGACGCTTACCGAGAAGAACGGGCGCACAATGGTCACCACCCTCGTGCAGACGCGCTCAAAGGAAGTGCGCGACGCGATCATCAATTCCGGCATGGAAGCCGGCATGCAGGATGCGTACGACCTCATGGAGCAGGTGGCCGTGTCACTCGCGTGACCTGCGCAACGGAGCATGGGGAGTCGTCAGGCCCCATGCTCCATACGCGCCGTCGCAGCGGGACAGGTCAGGCGGGCTTGCCGGTCCGGTCGCGTCCGAAGGGGTCTCCAACCAGTGACTCCGTATGCATCGCGCATAACCACTCGCCATTCCTGCGAACCCAGACCGACGCGTCGTTGGCCTCCAGGTTCACCGGCTTTCCCTCGACCGTCAACTTCTCCTTCACCTTGTAGGCGACGAGTGCGACGACCTCGTTGAGGAACTGAACCTGCGCCGTCGACTCGTCGAATGTGTACCGCTCGAGTTCCCAGTCGCCCTCCT
>DAIUET010000101.1:0-10177 GCA_036845045.1 Gemmatimonadaceae bacterium
CAGCTTCAAGAAGCTCGTCGTACGACCTTCCCCTGAATCACATCGCGCCGAGCTTGGTGCTGTCTGGACCATCAGACGCATCTGCGGAGTCTGTGGTCTCGAAGGCGAGCTCGCCCTCGATGCTGAAGGCGACATCGTGTACGGGTGAGCGCAGCGATCAGGAACAGATCTCCCAACGCTCGCCGACATACACGCGTAGCTCGCAGGATGGGCGTTGAACCACGTCGCTGACAGAACGACGCCCCGTCTCTTGCGCTGTGGTACAGCGGCGACGGCGCAACTTGGATATGGGTCCCAAGGCGGTTAGTTTTCCACATCGACCGTTCCTGGTAAGAACGGCTCGGTTTACAGTCTTGGAGGAGTCATGCGCAAGCCTCGTCCGGCCACCTATAACCCCGCGCAGGCGCTGCATTTGATCGCGAGCGACCGCACGGGATCGCCGCTTAGCTGTCCGTCGTGCTCGGGGAACATCGAGCGCTCCCCGTCGCTCACTCCGCCAGCTCCGCATTCGCACGTCACACTCAAGTGCACTTCATGCGGACGTGTGGCGCGCTATATCGCCGGAGCGGCCTGAGTTCGACAGGAAAAAAAAAGCTGCAACCTATGGATGGAATTCATCGCTCCCGTGTTTAAGTCCGGGAGCGGTTTGCTTAGCGCGCCGGGACGCTTGGATCCCGGAATCCGGTACCCGAACTACCCGGTCAGGCAAGGCACGCCGTCGGGACGTCGAGTACGAGTTTTTCACAGCTGCCCGACGGGGCAAGAAAGGAGTCAGTGGAAATGGCACGCATTACGGGAACCGTGAAATGGTTCAATGACGCCAAGGGATTCGGGTTCATCTCGCATGAAGGCGGTCCCGATGTGTTTGTTCACTTCAGCGCCATTCAGTCCAGCGGCTTCAAGTCGCTCGCGGAAGGTGATCGAGTCGAGTTTGAGATCGTCCAGGGTCAGAAGGGCCCACAGGCCGCTGACGTAGTGAAGGTCTGAACGTTCAACTCAGCCGATTCCTGAAAGCGCCCCGCAGTTGCGGGGCGCTTTCCTGTCTCGGCGTCACGAAGCGAACGCGTGCATAACCCGGATGAGTTTCCGCTATCGGTTATTCTTTCGCGTTGCTGTCACGGAAGGCAGCATTAGTCGTCACTCAGGAGACGCCACTCGACACTCCTTCGCGACATGGCTACCGACAAGACGCTTTATCGCCGTACGCTGCCCGGGGGCGGATACGTGAACGTCGACGTGGAGCCACCATCGGCGTCGGGCGTACACCGCGCATACGTCGCCGTGGAACGCAGGGCGGACCCATTCCGGCGCGACGGCCACGTGCCGCCCGTTGTCGCATCGGCCGAAGGGGGAACGCGGCAGAGCGTGTTCGCTCAACTCCTGGCGATTGCCGCCGATAACGTTGCCGTTGCCAGGGCGCTGCTCCGGTGGAAATCGGACGGCAGGGCGCACCTGTAGCGTGGAGAGTTCACAAGGGAGAACGCCCCGGGAGAAGATCCCGGGGCGTCTCGTTTCTACGGCGACGCCACCGCTTCGAGCGGCAGGTCCATCTGTCGCCGTCCGGGCTCTCGCGCAGCGTGGCGGCGAACCGCTGGATCAGCGCGCACGCCCAGCACATGGGCCGTCTGGTGATAGAGGCGCATCGCCTGCAGTGGCGCCACAAAGCTGCGCGGTACGCCGGCCGCGATGGCGCTGGCTTCTTCCCGCACGGCGCGTGGCAACGCCCGGGACAGGGGGTGAGCCAGGAGCTGCCGGATCCGGATGACGTCCCGGGCGCTGAGCGCGACGCAGAGCGAATCGAGGAAGGCGAGCATGACGCCCCGGTTTGTGTGTAATTCACACTTTGCAACTAATAATAGCCGCCTGGCGCGGCTGGTGTGAGCGTCCGCACGCGGCCCTGCCGACGCCAGGAAAGTCGCGACGTTCCGTCACGCGCCGGTCACGACGCAGTCGCGGTCTTCCATCGTCATCCTGCGTACGCGTGAGCGCCGCCCGGAGTTCCGCCTCACAGCAGGTCGAGACGCATGCCGCGTCGCGCGGCCTTTCGCCGTCGTGGGGCGTACCGATACAACTGCGCCGGACGCCCGCGACCCTCACCGCGCCACTCTCCCGTCGGCTCGACCAGGAAGGCCGCCTGCAGCGATCGGCGGAAACTTGCCTTGTGGAGTCGCCGCCCGGAGAGCGTCTCATACATCTGCTGCAGTTCAGACAGCGTGAACTCGCGGGGAAGCAGGGAAAACGCGATCGGCGCCTGCTCCATGCGGGAACGGATGAAGGAAAGGGCGCCGGTCACCATGCGGCGCTGCCGTTCCGCGAGTCCGGACAACGCCTGCGTGTCCCGCCATGCCGCCTGCTCCGTCCAGGGACGCAGGCCGGCGTAGCAGACGGAGAGCGTTACTCCGCCAGGATGCGCAGTGCCGTCCGAAAAGGCGCCGACCTGCTCCATCCAGTCCGGTGACACACCGACGGCCCGTGCTGCAATGCGGGAGGCGGCGGCATCGAGGTGCTCCCGCCTGCCGGGAACGTCCCAGGGCAACGCCAGCCGACGCCGCTGTCCAGTGGGTTCGGCGACGACATGCAGGCGCTGTGCGTGACACGTGATGAGCACGACGTCGATCGAAATCGCTGCCGCCGGGTCAGGCCTCGACGAACCGGTACGACGACCCATGGGGCGCGAATAAGTCGCATGCTGCGACTAATGTCAAGCCCGGGCGATCACCCGAACCTGCCCTTATCGGCGCGGCGCGCGGCGCTCGCCGTCCCCGAATCGCAGGAGCGGCGGAATGGAGATCGGCAGCGTTGCCGAGATGCCTATCGCGCCCGCCAGCGCGCGCGCCGCCGCGCGCTGCGACGCGGCCAGTCCTCCCCATGGCACGAGATACGCCGGAACTTCGGGCGCCTGCAGTAACGCGTACGGCGAGCCGAATGCGACGAGGATCACGCGTGGAGTTCGATCCCGCACGCCATTCATCAGCGCTTCAAACGCGGGTGGCGCTCCAGCGGTGGCCGTCGTCGAGCTGATGTTGACGTACGACCCCACGACGACGATGTCATCCCGGCCGAGCGAAGCGAGAAACGCGTCGAGATTGGGCAGGCTGTCATCGGCATTCACGTACGTGTTCGTCACGCGAACGCCCAGCCGCCGCAGCTCCGCCGTAAACGCGGTGCCGGCGCCCAGATCGGTGCGGCGGGCATAGGTGACCGCCCGGATGGCCGCGGCGGACCCGGCGGCCGGAAACGGCACCAGCGAGTCTGTGTCGCGTCCCAGAACCACGGCCCGGTCCGCGATGGTCTGCGACAGGGCAACGTGCGATGAGTCGCCAACCACCGAACGGACACGGTCGAGCGGAACGATCCGGGAACGACGGAGTCCGAATCGATCCTTCAGGAGAAGGAGGCGACGCACGGATTCGTTCAGCCGGGCCTCGCTGTACCGGCCCTCGCGGAGGCCAGCCACGACCGCGTCGATCGCCCCGGGGACATCCGCCGGCATGAGCAGGACATCGTTCCCGGCCGCGATCGCCCGCTTCGCGGCTTCCTCCGCGCCGAAACGATCGATCACGCCCGCCATGTCCATGGCGTCGGTGATGAGCAGTCCGTCGAATCCCATGTCTTTCCGCAGCAGGTCAGACATGACCAGCGGTGAGAGCGTGGCGGGGACACCGCTCGAGTCGAGCGCCGGGAGAAAACCGTGAAACGTCATGATGGCGCCGACTCCCGCCCGAACGGCCTCGCGAAACGGGACGAGCTCCACCGAGTCCAGGCGGCTGCGTGACGCGCTCACCATCGCCAGCGCCAGGTGGGAGTTCGTCTCCGTGTCCCCGTGGCCCGGGAAGTGCTTGCCCGTGGCGAGAACGCCGTTGTCCTGGAGTCCGCGCACGAACGCGGCGCCGAGGCGCGCGGTCAGCGCGGGGTCCTCGGAATAACTCCGCGCCCCGATCACGGGGTTCGCCGGGTTGTTGTTCACGTCGAGCACCGGGCCGAAGGCGACGTGAATGCCCAGCGCCCGGGCTTCGCGCGCCGTTACCCTGGCCATCTCGTATGCGAGCGTGGTGTCGCGCACCGCGCCGAGGGCCATCTGCAACGGGAACGAGGTCGCGCCGCCGAGGTCGATGGCGTTAGGCAGGAAGTACCCGCCGCGGGCCCGGAAGCCCACCCCCGTCTCGAGGTCGGCGCTGATCAGCAGCGGCAGGGCACTCAGTGCCTGCAACGCGTTCACCTTCGCGGCGATGTCGATCGGCGCCCCGACGGACACGATGAACCCGCCGACATGCTGCTCGGTCACGAGGCGCGTAATCCGTGCCCATTCGGCGCTGCCCTCCGGGACGTAGTCGCCGAGCACGAATGGCCAGACGAGCTGCGCGACGCGATCACGCACCGGCATCGCGGCGATCACGGAATCCGCCCACGCCGCGCCGTCGCGCTCCGCCGTGCGCACCGGGACGGCGGCGCCGGTCGCCGATCCGCCGCTGGCGCAACCGCTCACGACGGCCACGACGGCCAGTCCATGGAGAACTCGGCTCATGACATGACTCCTCGTCCCTGAAAGGTCGGCCGCGCCGGTCACCAGGAGATGGTTCCCTGCTTCGACGTGTCCACGTCCTCGCCGGAACCACTCTTGAAGAGGAACGCCTGAAGGTTGCGCGTCAGGAAGGCGCGCGCCTGGGGGTCCATCACGTTCAGGCCGTAGTGATTGATGAGCATGGTCTGCTGCTTCAGCCAGTCACCCCAGCAGGACTGGCAGGTCTCAGCCACGACGCGCGCACCAATAGCACCGGGAAAAGGCGGTCGGTCGAAGCCCGTGCGGGTCTGACCACAGCGGGCACAGGTCACGTCAGGCATGGAGTTCACTCACCAGGGCTCGGATAGTGGCGCGCACTTTCGCGGCAGGGCCGGGGAACGCGCCGGCCCGGACAGGTCCGTCCCGTCCGGGCCGCGTGCATGCAATGTAATCATTTCCGCTCCCCGACTTCCGTGCTCAACCTGCCTTACGCGTCCGGGACGTGTCGTTCGAGCCAGTCCAGTACCCGCCGCGCCACCCAGTCCCGATCGAAGTCCACGGTCAGCACATGGCCGCTGTGCTCAGCCCATTCGAGCGTCTTCATGGGGCTGCCCAGCGCGGCAAACGCCTCCTGCGCATCCGCCGCCGCTACCCGTGGATCCTGTCGTGAGTGAATCACGAGCGCCGGCACGCGGGCCAGCGGCGCAGCCTCCCGAGCCTGCCGCACGACCAACGACAGCTCATGCAGGAGGCGAGGCGTGGTCACGCCTCGCCCTAACGCCTTGCGCCGTGCCTCGGCGTCGAGGATCGAGAACTCGGAGCGCGAGCGGAGATACGGAACGAACAACGAGATCACGCGGTGAAGCGCCGCGATGCGCGCCGCGCGATGCGACAGCTTCACGTACGGTGCAAGCAGGACCATCGCTTCGACGTCAACTTCGGTGGCGAGTACCGTGGCAAGCGCGCCGCCCATCGACTGCCCGACGATCGCAACGTGCGGCGACCGGGCGCGGAGCTTGTCCAGTTCCGCTCTTGCGTCTGCCATCCAGTGGTGGGCACCGGACGCAGAGAATGCGCGAAGCGACGCCCCGTGCCCATGCAGGCGCGGCGCCCGCACCACCCAACCGTGTTGATGGAGGAACGTGGCGAGATAGCGCACCGATTGCGGTGTATCCCCGAACCCGTGCAGGATGAGCACAGCACGGTGACCCGCTCCAAGCGAGATGGACTCCGCGCCCTCGAGAACTCCAGCAGAGCCTCCAGCGGGCCCCGGGACGTTTCCGGCACGCGACCGGTTCACCCGTCGGGCGAACCACGCCGCCACAGCGACGGCGAGTATCACCAGCCCGCCCGACAGAACGAGCCTCAAGGCTACGACTAGTAACGCGGCACGCTGGCGTCCACGTCGACGCTCCAGCGATCGATGCCCCCTTCGAGGTGCGACACGCGGGAGAATCCTGCGGCGATCAGGCGGCGCGCCACGTCGGCGCTCCGCGTTCCACGATGGCAGTATACGAGAATCTCACGATCGCGATCGAGCGTGCCGATCTGCCGCTCCAGGTCGCCCGATGGAACGAGCCGCGCGCCGGGCAGCCGGCAGATCTCATACTCCCATGGTTCACGTACGTCGAGTACCTGAGTCCCGCCAGACAGCATGTTCGCGGCGGCGACAGGCGCCAACGCCTCGACGTCGGTGGGGTGCGACCCTCCACCGCAGAACGCCTCGTAATCGATCAGCGACCGGATGGTCTTCCGGGCGCACATCGGGCAGTTGGCGTCGCGCTCGACGCGGAAGGCCTGGAAGCGCAGCCCCAGTCCGTCGATGATCAGCAACCGTCCCGCCAGCGTGTCGCCGAGCTGACAGATCATCTTGAGGACTTCAGTCGCCTGCAGGACGCCGATGAGTCCGGGCAAGACGCCGAGGACTCCTGCGTCACGGCAATCCTGGACCACACCGGGGGGTGGCGGCTCCGGATAGAGGCACCGGTAACACGGACCTTCTTCAGTTCCGAAAACCGAAACTCTACCCTCGAAGCGAAGCACACTGCCGTGTACGCTGGGAATCCCCAGGAGTACCGTCGCGTCGTTCACCAGGTAGCGCGTCGGAAAGTTGTCGGTTCCATCGATGACGACGTCGAAGCCCTTGAGTACGGCGAGTGCGTTGCTGGAATCGAGTCGATGCGGGAACTGCTCGATCCGGACATCCGGGTTCATCCGCGCTAGCCTCTGCGCGGCAACGACTACCTTTGGATCGCCGACGTCGGCATCACCATAGAGGATCTGTCGCTGGAGGTTCGAGAGATCGACGCGATCTCCATCCACCAGCCCGAGTGTCCCTACACCAGCCGCGGCGAGGTACATCGCGGCGGGAGATCCCAGGCCCCCGAGGCCAACGATCGCCACTCGCGCGCCTTTCAGTCGCTCCTGCCCTCTCTGGCCCACTTCGGGCAGCGTAAGGTGGCGACTGTAGCGGACAGACTCGTCTGCACGGAGCCGCGACATCATCTCCAACTCGAGAATGTTGCAGTGTGAGCCCCATGTAACGACATGAGCCCAATATAGGAGCGCTTTATGCTGGACACTGCCCTGGCCCGGGGTTTGCTTACCCTCGAGTGGCGGGCTCGACTGCCGGGAGCAGATGGAGTCGGAACAAAGAACGCCGCCAGAATCGCTGGCGGTTCTTGTCGTGGGAACAGACACCCTGATCGAGGCGCTGCCGGCGAGGCCCATTCAACTGGCCCACGCCTGCGGAGCACTGGGTTTTGACCTGGTGATCCCTCTGTCCTGGGGGGATGAGCTCGTCGCCGAAGCAGCCCTGCGGAGCATCGAGGCCCGTTCGCCGGGGCCCGCAGTGTTGTGTTCGTGCCCGCTGGTGAGGCGGCGGCTCCTGCTGTACGGCGCGGACCTTGAGAGCGCCCTCGTGTCACTGACACCGTCGCCGGTGGCAGTGGCGCGCCACCTTCGCGCGACCGTCGGCGATCGGCTTGGATCGCTCAGTTTTGTCGGTCGGTGTCCGGGAGCGACCAGACCGGAATACGACGTCGCGTATGACCCGCCGGCGCTGTTCAGCATCCTGAAAGACCGTGGGATCCCGATTGAGAAACAGCCTCTTACCTATCTCGATCGACTGCCACCGGACCGGCGACGTTTTTTCAGTCTGCCCGGTGGATGTCCCTCCCCCGAGCATTTGTGGCAACGGTGCAACGAAATGACTCTTGTCGAGGTGGAGTCACCAGACCTTGCGATCGAGCTCGCCCAGCACCTCGTGTCACCCCATCCCGTGCTGGTCGACGTCGCAGCAACCCTGGGGTGCCACTGCTGCGGCGTAACTCCTTCTACAGCTGACTTTTCCGTCAGGATTGCGGTCGCGTCGCTGGAGCCTCCCCGGTCCACCACGCCCATCGTGAATGACGCGGTGATTCCCGATCTGACCGTTGCGGTCAGGAACCACGCAAAGCCCTTCCGGGAGAGTAGCTACGACGACCTGGCGGCTCCCCATCGTCCGCCGATGGCCGTTACGCCGCCCAGCGCGCTCCGCGTACGCGCGCGAATCTAACCAGTCAGACAGGTTCAAGAAGGTTATCTGTCCGCGTCTTCGTACTCGAGCAGGGCACGCGTGATCGCCGCATCCACCCACTTGTCAGCGTCGGCGCCTGCCGGAGCGGTCCGGGCGATCATCGAGAACTGCCGCTCCATCTCGACCCCGATTTGGCTTTCGCTCGGCTCCCTGATACCCAGAGAATCGATCGCGCGGCTGGCGAGGTAGTGCAAGCGGTGGCGGGTTTCTGGCTTGAGACCCTGAATCGAGGATCTCCGACGCGGCGAGACGCGCTTCGGCGTGCTCCGGCGTGCCGGCGCCTCAAGCAGGGATCGCAAGGGGGCAAGTCGGACGATGAATGACCCTGGCGTATCTTCCCCAAACGATTGGACCACTCCGGAGCGCCGGAGCCGACTGAGCGCTCTTCTGGTCGCCTCCTTGACGACTGGAACGCCGCCGGGACTGCCGGCCCCTCGGCCCGTGATGATGAGAACCTCGCCGCTCAGCTCGACCTGTTTTGACCGCAACCAGGATTCGACACGCGCCGCGGATTCATCAGCGGACAACATGCTTGTCCGCACATTCAGCGTACGAAGGGGACCAAAGAGCACGCGCTCGAACGGTGCCGCGGCCGGCCTGGGCCTCATGATCCGTCAGGGCCGTATCGCTTCGCGCAGCGGACGGCCGTCCAGATGTTCTTCCGTCGGCTTGACGCCAACGATCTCCGCAAGCGTCGGCGCGATGTCGACCACGAGCGCCTTTTTCGTACTCCGGCCCGGTTTGATTCCAGCGCCGTAGAAAATGATCGGCACGTTGGCGTCCGAATCGTGCGGTGAGCCGTGCGTCGCGAAGTTCACCGTGCTCCAGTACCAGTACGGTTTGAGTGTCACTACTGCGGCGGCAGGCATTTCCGGCGGCAACATGTGAAGCCACCGACGGGCGACGTAATCGGCCGACGTGTCTTTCGATGCCAGCGCCGAAACCCGATCCACGCGCTGGACGCCCGGCACTTTCATCACTTCACTGGCGAATGTGCGCGCAACGGCCTCGGCGCGGAGGCCTCTCCGATAGAGCTCGGATTCATCGAGGTAGAGGATGCCCTCGTCATCGAATCCGAAGGCCGATGTGTCCACGCCGGCGGCACGGAGGCTGGCAAAGAGCGGGACGATCGCCGGCCGGATATTGACCTTGCCCGCGCCCTGGTTCGGATAGCGCGTTTTCGACATCGGCAGGGGAGTGACTCCGTGATCCGATGTCAGCGCAATGACGATGCGCGTGGAGTCGCGAAGCGTGAACAGCGTGTCGAGAAACGCACCGAGGTACAGGTCGAGCCTGACGATCTGGTCATGGATCTCGCGCGAATCCGGGCCATAGGCGTGACCAATGGCGTCCGTCGTCGAGAGCGAGACCGCGAGCAGGTCGGTCCCCGGTCCGGCACCAAGGCGCATCTTCCGCACGCCTTCGAGCGCGAACGACAGCGTCAACTGGTCCATGAACGGGAACGCTGCGAAACTCTGCGCGGCCTGGAGCGGGTCCGAGGGGAAGAGGTGGGGGAAGGCGTAGTCGACACCACCACTCTCGTGCGGCGCGGAATCCACCTCGCTGTACGCCGATGGATCGAGCAGCAGGTCCCACGACTTGCCGGCCCACTGGTGCGGAAGCCGGCGCTCGTTGAATTCCCGAACCCAGGTGGGCAGCGAATCGCCGTAGTAGCGGCTGGTGGTGAAGGTGCCGTTACTGCGGGCATACCAGAATGCGGGTTGCACCGCCCGACCGAGCGGCAGGATGGCTCCGCGGTCCTTGCGGGAGACTGAGAGCGCCTTCGCTCCAGGATTCGCCACCCGCAACCAATCGGCCAGGGTCGTGCCACGGAACCTGTACGGTGAGGCCGGATCACCACGGGCGCCGATCAGCGGAAACTGTGGATCGTAAACGCCGGCGGCATTGGAAACGATGCCGGTGCTTCGCGGGAAACGCCCCGAGAGAATGCTCGCATGACCGGGGGCCGTTTCGGTGTTGGCATGATCCTGATAGCCGTTCAGGTAGACCGCCCCGCCGCGCAGCAGCTTCGCCAGGCCGCCGCTGAATTGCGATTCCCACATCGTGAGGTAGTCGGGCCGCAACTGGTCCACCGTCAG
>DAIUET010000102.1:0-10171 GCA_036845045.1 Gemmatimonadaceae bacterium
TACCTGCAGGAACTGCGCGATGGCATTACCGAGCTGTTGGCCGCCGCGCACGACGCGACGCTGCTCGACCAGCGAGGTGGCGTCATGGTCCGGCGACGGGATGTGTTCCAGGCGGATGAATACCTCATGCTGTCAGCCACCGCCCGGATGCACATCGCCTGCGACGGACGCTCGCTATCGCGGGCCCTGGCGGCGGCCGAGGCGCAGAAATACCGCGTGGTGCTGGAGCGCTCACGGATCGTCGCGGGCCGGATCGCCGGCGACGGCAAGGCCGTGCCCGCGCCGGCGGCGGAGCGGGTTGGTGCACTCGGCTCGATCGCCAAGAACCTCCGGCCCCTGGTGGAGCCGCTTTTGCCGCGCTACTGGCGGACGCGTGAACGGGGCGCCGTACCGTCGTCCGCCCCGGAAGACCTGCAGTTCTTCAATGGCATCGGTGGATTGGACGAGGACGGCGACTATGAGATGATCGTCGATGATACGCACCTGCCCCCGGTCCCCTGGATCAACGTCATCGCCAACCGGCTCGGCGGGTTCGTCGTCTCGGAACGCGGGGCCGGCTGTACCTGGGCCGAGAATGCGCAGTTCTACCGGCTGACGCCCTGGCATAACGATCCGGTCTCGGATCCGATCAGCGACATCCTCTTCCTGCAGGACGACGACAGCGGCGACCTGTGGAGTGCCACGCCGGCGCCGATCGCGGGCGGGCCCTATCGCGTCCGGCACGGCGCCGGCAGCACCACCTTCGAACACGAACATGACGAGGTGCGGACCGAGCTGTTGCTCGGCATGGCTGACGACGCGGCGGTCAAGCTGTCGCTCCTGCGCGTCCGCAATCAGTCCGACACCAAGCGCCGCCTGACGCTGACCGCGTACGTGGACTGGACGCTCGGGACGAGGAGGGAGGACACGCAATACCAGGTACGGACGCGCTTCAACCCGGAGTCCGGCGCGATCCAGGCACAGAATCACTTCGATCCGGCGTTCACCAGCTGGACGGCATTCCTTGCCACCAGCGAGCCGTTGACCAGTTACTCCGCGGACCGACAGGCGTTCATCGGCCCGAACGGCAGTCTCGCGGATCCGGCGGCGTTGCGGGAACCCGCCCTGGATGGGGAGACGGGCGTCGGACTGGATCCGTGTGGCGCACTGCAGATGAAATTCACGTTGGGACCTGGCGAGTCGCGCGACATTACCGTGCTCCTGGGCGCCGCTCCAACCGAGCAGGAAGCGCGGAAGACACTGGAGCGCCTGCGCACACCGGCCCACGCCCACCGCGCCATCACGGAATCGCTCGCGTCCTGGGACGACCGGCTGAGCATGATCACCGTGCGCACGCCGGAGCCGGCGTTCGACGCCATGCTCAACCGATGGACGCTCTACCAGGCTCTGGCCAGCCGCATGTGGGCGCGGACGGGGCTGTACCAGAGCAGCGGCGCCTACGGTTTTCGTGACCAGTTGCAGGACATCCTCGCATTCCTGTACGCCGTTCCGGATGAAGCGCGACAGCATATCCTGCGGGCGGCGTCGCGACAGTTCCTCGAAGGGGACGTGCAGCACTGGTGGCACGCGCACAGCGGCCGCGGCGTGCGCACCCGTTTCTCGGACGACCTCGTCTGGCTGCCGTATGCGGTGGACCGGTACGTCCGTGTCACGGGCGACACGTCCATCCTTGATGAGGACGTCCCGTTCCTCACCATGCGCGCGCTCGAACCGCACGAGCACGAGGTATATGACCTGCCGATGGTGGCGGAGGAACGCGGTAGCGTATACGAGCATTGCCGACGGGCATTCCGGCGCGCGTGTACCGCCGGGTCTCACGGACTGCCGTTGATCGGCACCGGCGACTGGAACGATGGGATGAGTCGTGTCGGCGTCGAAGGCCGCGGCGAGAGCGTCTGGCTGGCGTGGTTCCTGATTACCACGCTGCGTTCGTTCGCCGAGCACGCCGAGGCGCGGGGGGACCAGGACGAGTCGGCCTGGATGCGGCAGCGGGCCGACGCGTATGCCCGGGCCGTCGAACGGAACGGATGGGATGGACAGTGGTATCGGCGCGCCTATTACGACGACGGCACACCGCTGGGATCGGCGAAGAGCGACGAGTGCAGGATCGATTCCATTGCCCAGAGCTGGAGCGTGATTTCCGGCGCGGGCAGGGCTGCGAGGCAGCAACTCGCCATGCGCGCGCTGAACGAGCACCTGGTCCGCGAGGACGCCCGGGTCATCATGCTGCTGACGCCCCCCTTTGATCAGGGCACGCACGACCCTGGCTACATCAAGGGGTACCTGCCCGGCGTTCGCGAGAATGGGGCCCAGTATACGCACGCCGCGCTGTGGGCAGTGATGGCGACGGCGCGGCAGGGCGATTGCGAGCGCGCATTCGAGCTTCTGCAGATGATCAACCCGCTGACGCGCACCGCGAACGCGGAGGACGTGAAACGCTACAAGGTGGAGCCTTACGTGATCGCGGCGGATGTGTACACGGCGCCGGCACAGCTCGGCCGCGGCGGCTGGACCTGGTACACCGGCTCGGCAAGCTGGATGTATCGGATCGGCCTCGAGGAGATTCTGGGCTTCAGGAAAGTCGGCGACACGCTGCGCATCGAACCGTGCGTGCCGGCTGCCTGGACCGAATATGACATCGTCTACCGCGTCGGCCGTGCGAGCTGGGAAATCACCGTCCGTGACCCGACGGGCGTGCGGCAACGCGGTGCGCAGGTGACGGTCGATGGAACGATCATTGATGACGGCTCCATCCGCCTCGTCGACGATGGCCGGCGGCACGCCGTGATCGTGGCGCCGGCGACCGAGCGACGGGATTAACCGCATGCGCCCGACAGAATGGCGGATCGGAGAAACGGTTCGCAGATTCGCCACTCAGCCCCCTCGCGGAGTTCATCATGGCACAGAACGCCGGATTTCCCCCAGTCCCTGACCTCAACCGTCGCGAGTTCCTGCACGGAGCCGTGGCCGGAGCGGCCGCGTTCGCAGTTTCGGATCATCGGCTCGCTTCCATGACGGCGATTCCGCAGCAGGACGCCGTACTGGCGCAGATCACGGCGCGACACGACGACACGCTCAGGATGCTTCGCGAGTGGATCGCGCTGCCATCGATCGCCGCGGAAGACATCGGGTATCCGCAGGGGCCGGAGTACATGGCGAAGCTGGCGCGCGACGCGGGCTTCGATCACGTCGAGATCGTCCCGACGCGGGGGAAGGCAGGGGTTTTCGCCACGCTCGACAGCGGCGCCGCGACTACCCTGGGGCTCTACTTCATGTACGACGTCAAGCAGTATGACCCGTCGGAGTGGACGTCACCGCCGCTCGAAGGGCGACTGGTGGACCGGCCGGGGCTCGGGAAGGTCATCGTCGGTCGTGGCGCGACCAATACGAAGGGACCGCAGATGGCGTGCCTGGCCGCGCTGCACGCGTACAAGGCGGCGGGACGCAAGCCGCCGGTCAACCTCGTGCTCGTCTGCGAGGGCGAGGAGGAGATCGGCTCGCCCAACTTCTCGCAGATCGTTTTCAAGCCCGAGGTTGAGGCGGCGCTGCGCCGGTGCGTCGGGATCGTCATTCCGCTCGGCAACCAGGAGCCGGACGGCTCGGTCACGATCAACCTCGGTGCCAAGGGCATCGTCGAGCTCGAGCTGGTCGCGAGCGGTGAGCGGTGGGGCCGCGGACCGAAGCAGGACGTGCACTCCAGCCTGGCGGCGCAGATCGATTCTCCCGTCTGGCGCCTCGTCAAGGCGCTCAACACCCTGGTCGGACCGGACGGGCACACACCGGTCGTCGACGGGTTCTTCGACAAGGTGAAGCCCCTGAGCGCGGCGCACCGCCGGATCCTGGAGGAGTCGATTCCGAAGCGGAGCGAGGCGGCGGCGAAGAGGGCGTTAGGCGTCCAACGGTGGATCAAGGACGAGTCCTGGCACGACTCCCTGGTCCGCCTGGTGTCGCAACCGACGATCAACATCGAGGGGCTCGTCGGCGGGTACACGGGGCCGGGCGGCAAGACGATCCTTCCGCATCGCGCGGTCGCCAAGATCGACATGCGCCTCGTCCCGGACATGACGGCAAAGGGCACGCTGGAGCTGCTCAAGGCCCACCTGGCGAAGCACGGGTTTGGCGACGTCGAGGTGAACATGACCGGCGGATACGACCCGACCGAGACCGACCCGGACTCGAAGCTGGTGAAGGCGCAGGCCGCGGCGTACCGGAAGTTCGGGGTCGAGCCGGTGCTCTGGCCGCGACTGGCGGGATCCTGGCCAGGCGTGACCTTCACCGGGGCACCGCTCCGGCTGGCGGCGGGGCAGTTCGGCATGGGGATCGGCGGCGGCGCCCACGCGCCCGACGAGTGGTACCTCATCGAGTCGACGCACCCGAAGGTCGCGGGACTGGACGGCGTCGTGCGCTCCTATGTCGAGCTGTTCAACGCCCTCGCCGCATGACCGTCCGCCGGCGCGGATCGCCTAACGACGAACGGCCTCGCCTGGCAACGGGGGTGTCGTCTTCGGCACGATCCGTTTCCGGCTGGCGTGCTCGTACGCGTGCGCGATCTCGACCAGCCGCCGCTCGCTGAAGGGGCGGCCGAGGAACTCGATCGAGATCGGCAGGCCATCGGCGGCGACGCCGGCGGGCACCACGATCGCGGGCAGGCCGGTGATCGCGCTGACCGGGTTGTCGCGCGGACCCCGGTCGCCCGTGCCTAACGGCGGTGCAGTGAGCGCCTTGAACGGGTAGACGAGGGCGTCGACCTGCCACTTGTCCATCAGCTCGACCAGGACGCGCCGGATCGTCATCCGATTCTCGAGCCGCGCCAGGTATTCCCGGTCGAAGTCGAGCGGGCCGGGACGCTGCCCGGTCCGGAACTGGCCGTCGAGCTGTTTCAGGTACTTGCCGGTCGCGATCAGTTCCTTGAGGCTCTTCACCGGCGTGTCGGGGCCGCGCCGCCTGAGGTACGCGTCGAAAACCGTCTCGAACTCGTAGGTGCTGGCCCGCGCCAGCGGGAAGAAGTCGACCAGGTTCAGGCCGGTG
The DNA here is from genome assembly GCA_036845045.1 of Gemmatimonadaceae bacterium. Taxonomy (GTDB): domain Bacteria; phylum Gemmatimonadota; class Gemmatimonadetes; order Gemmatimonadales; family Gemmatimonadaceae; genus JABWBJ01. The sequence continues at coordinate 5,029 of DAIUET010000102.1, forward strand.
GTCAGGCCGTCCATCACCACACCGCCACGGCGGCGGATGAACGTGATTTCCTGCTCGATGAGCCGGTTGACGGGCTGGAACTGGCTGTCGGGCCGGAACAGGTCGCGCAGGACGCCGAGCCGCGCGCCACGGAGCGCCAGCGTATCGAGTCCCTCGTCATACCGACGCGGTTCGAGCTTGCCCAGGCTCTCCCAGGTGAAGAGGTCCTCGGCGTCGACGCCCCGCATGTAACTGAGCAACATGGCGGCATCGGCGACGGTCTTCCCGTGCGCGCCGATGCGATCCTGCGTGAACGAGATCGCGATGACGCCGGCGCGGCTCGTCAGGCCCTGCGTCGGCGCGATGCCCACGATGCTGTTGTTGCTGGCGGGACTCCGGATCGACGCCCCGGTCTCGGTCGCGATCCCGACCGTCGCGAACCCCACATTCACCGCCACGCCCGTGCCGGCGCTCGAGCCGCCGGGGTTCCGCGTCAGGTCGAACGGATTCAGCACCTGGCCGCCTAACGAACTGAGGCCCTGCGCCCCGAGGTTGAACTCGTCGAGGTTGGTCTTGAGGAAGATGATGGCGCCGGCGTCGCGCAGCTTGCGGATGACCGTGGCGTCGTTGGCCGGGTAGGTGCCGGCCAGCGCCAGGTTGCCGCCGGCCGATGGAATGTCGTGCACGTCGACGACGTCCTTCACGGCAATCGGGATCCCGTGCAGCGGACTGCGCGGCCCCTTTTCGCGGCGCTCACGGTCCAGCGCCCGCGCCACCTCGATGGCTTTCGGATTGACCTGGATGATGGCGTTGAGCTTCGGTCCGGCCTTTTCGTAGGCGGCAATGCGGGCCAGGTACATCTCGACCAGCCGCTCGTACGTCAGTCTGCCCGCCGCCACCGCCGCCTGGATGTCCGACACCGACGCGTGCATCAGGTCGAGCGACTGGCTCTGGGCACGCGCGGCAATGCCGGACGTCATCAGGCAGGCGAGGGCGATGAACACGCGCGCGTGCGGGGAAACGCGGCTCGATGAAAATGCGATCACCTGATCCTCCCCGGGCCGGTTCATGCGACGCGAGGAGCGTCGCTCCGCGGCTCGAAGGACCAAATATGACGATGGTGTCGGTCGCAGCCAGATGGAGGATTCGGCATCGGCGGCGAAGAAAAAGAGCCGCCAGAGGGCGGCTCTCGTTCCTTTCCCGGCAGGTTGTCGGGATCAGCGTACGCCGTTCGGCGGTCCGCTGCGTCCCGCACCGCCGCCTGGCGAAACCGGAAGTGTGAGCGCGGTGAGGCCGGTGTTGGCGCCCTGGCCGTACGCGAACACGATGTACTGGCGACCCTTGTGCAGGAAGGTCATCGGCACCGCGGTATTCACCTGCGGAATACGCACCGAAGCGACCTGCTGTCCCGATACCTTGTCGATGGCATACAGCTGGGGTGGATTGGGAGCCGGCTGGTTGGCAGCAGCAGCTCCGCCACGACCGCCGCGTCCCGCGCCACCGCTCCGGCCCGTGCCGTAGATCATGAGCGTCTTCGTGTTGATCACCTGCGGCTGCCCGCCAATTGCGGGCACGGGAGGCAGCGTGACTCCGGCGAACAGTGGCGATTCCGTCGTGACCTGGCGCATGACGCCGCCATTCGGGATCCACCACTTCTTGTCGCCGGTCGTCATGTCGTACGCGGTCACGCCACCGAGTTGCTTCGGCTTCAGGATCGACACGCCACCAATCTGCGTCACCGCAGCCTGACGACCGGACGTCACCGGCTGCCTGACATATCCCGGTGGCGGCGGCAGCGCGCCCAGCAATCCGCAATTGTCCCGCGGAGAACTGTAGCGGAACTCCGAGCACGGGTCCTTCTGCAGCTGGATCGTGCCCAGGCCGCTCTGACCGCCGACGAACATCATGCCGGTCTCCGGATCCACGGCCGCGCCTCCATCGATGTTGACCCCGCCGCTCGCGCCCGGCGCGTACCACGAGCACTTGTGCCCACCCGGTGTTGTTCCATCGGTCGTCGAGGCCGGGATGTAGTACGGTCCCATGCGGCAGACCTTCGCCAGCTTGAGCGCCGAGTCCCTGATGGCCGGTGTGTAGTCGATGAGGTCTTCCTCCTCGAGGCCCTGCTGCGAATACGGCGCGGGACGCGACGGGATCGGCTGCGTCGGCCACGTCTTTTCACCCGGCACCTGGCTCTGAAGCACCGGCGTCTCCGGCATGGGCCAGATCGGTTCACCGGTGACGCGGTCGAAGGTGTAGATCCACCCCTGCTTGGTGGTCTGGGCAACGACCTTCCGCGGGCGGCCATTCACCGTGATGTCCATCAGGTTCGGCGCCATCGGCGTGTCGTAGTCCCAGATGTCGTGGTGCACCATCTGGAAGTGCCACTTCCGCTCGCCCGTCTTCACATCGAGCGCGACGATCGAGTTTCCGTACAGATTCGCGCCCGGCCGGTGGCCGCCGTATTCGTCCATCAGGGGCATGCCGACCGGGATGTACACCATGCCCAGCTCCGGATCGGCCGTGTATGTCGCCCAGGCGTCGTTCTTGCCGACGCCTTCGGTTCCGATCTTCGACCCGCGCTCCCACGTCTCCGCGCCAAACTCACCCGGCTGCGGCACGAGGTTGAACTTCCAGAGCTGCTTGCCGGTGCGCACGTCGAACCCGCGGATGAAGCCCGGAATGTTGCGGACCCGGATCGGGTAGTAGCCGTGGATCGACGAGTTCCCGACCACGATGACGTCGTTGACCACGATGGCGGGCGAGCTATTGGCGATCTGCCCAAAGGACGGATCGATGCCAACCGTTCCGTCGGCGCCGATCTTCTTCACCGGGTCCCATGTCTCACCCGGCCGTGCCTTGCGCGCCGGGGCGGCGTCCGAGATGACGAGCGGCCCCGAGTCATCGACGGCGAGCGGCACGAGCGGCATGCCCAGTCCGTCCATCAGATCGACGACACCGTTGGTTCCGAACTGCGGATCCGGGATGCCGGTCTTCGCGTCGAGGGATGCCAGGTGATAGCCCGGCGTCACGACGATCACGCGCTCGGTGTCGCCGTCCTGCCAGTACGCGAGTCCCCGTCCGGCGAACTGTCGCGGAGCCTTCTGCCACCGGATGCCTTCATTGAGGCGCCACATCCAGAGCGTCTCGCCGCTTTCCGGATCGATGGCGGCGGCGACCCGCCGCGTGGTGGCCACGGTAAACAGCCGCCCATTCGCGTACAGTGGCGTCGTCCGGTAGTACTCGTCGGATCCGAGGGGGCTCGCGCTCCACTGCCACGCCACTTCGAGCGAGCCGAAGTTCGAGGCGTTGATCTGGTCGAGCGACGAGTAGCGCGTGCTCCAGGCGTCGGCCCCCCAGTAGCGCCACTCACCGGGAACGTTGCCGCGAACCCTGGCGGCTCCCTGCACGGCATTGGACTGCCGCGCCTGAGCCGCCAGCGCAATTCCGACGATGACCGTGCCGAACACCGCCACCCCGATCCGACGGGCTGTCAACCGTGATGCCATTGCGTGATCCCTCGTTGAAGAGTCTTTCGAAGTCCGAGCGCCCGATATCTCATGGCCAGTCGTCGTGGTCGCTGCCACCCGCTGCCGGAATCCCTTTCGATGCCTAACGCCTGTTCCCCGCCGACCCCGGGGCCGGGGGGAGCACGCGGGAACTGTCGATCCGGATCTTCGTCAGCTCGACCGAGTCGGCGGGAAGCTCGTCGAACCCGGCGGGCATGCCGTTCAGCCGCAGCATGTACGACATCACATCGACATACTCCTGCTCGGACAGGCTGCCGGGTTCGTTCTTGGGCATGCGTTCCCGGAGGAAGCCGAACAGGTCGGACAGTCTTTTCCCCGCCCAGGAGGCCGTGAACATCGGACCGACATGCGTGACCGCCGGGTGGCATCCGGCGCACAGCCCGGCGTACACGTCGCGCCCCCGCATCCACTGCTCCCTGCTGTAGACACCCTGTCCCGTGGAACGCCGCTGCCCATTGCCCGGCGGCGATTGTCCCTGCGAGACCGAAGCGAGACCGACGATGCAGGCTGCCATGACCAATGTCCAGACTGAACGCTTCTCAAGCACCTGATATCGCATCCTCTGGTGGGATCCCTGATTTCCTGTTCCTGATTCCGGGTGGTCCGGACCGGGCCAGCCGCGACAGGGCGCCGGAGAGCGCCCACGCCAGGCCGAGGACGATAAGCAATAGCGTGAGTCCGCGCAGCAGGCCCGCCAGCAGGGTCGCATCGAGCGCCGGCCACACGAATCGGTACTCACGAAGCACGGCGAAACGACCCGCCATCCAGTGCCAGGCGCTGTGCGCAAGAACGGCCGATATGACGATCACACCGAGGCGCTCAGCGACGACCCACCGGAACAGGCCAGCCAGGAGCGGAAGGGCGAGGGCTATCACCAGGAGCTGCCCCAGCTCCACGCCCACGTTGAACGCGAGCAGTGACGTAATGAGGTGCGACCCCGCGAACTGCAGGGATTCGCGCAGCGCGAATGCGAAGCCGAACCCGTGGACCAGCCCGAAGCCGAACGCGACGATCCATCGTCGTTCCAGCTTCGCGCCGACGATGTTCTCGAGCGCCATGTAGACGATGGAGACCGCGATCAGCATCTCGATCAACGGCGGAAACCAGAGCGCGTTCGGCGCCAGCCCCAGCGCCGAGGCGATGAGTGTGATCGAGTGCGCCAGCGTGAATGACGTGATCACGGCGACCAGGGGCCGCATGCGCCGAATGGGGACCACCAGGCAGAGCACGAACAGCAGGTGATCGAACCCACCCAGGATGTGCTGGAATCCGAGCACCACAAACCGCGCCACCGCCTGATGCCAGCGGGGGTCGAGCCTGACGAGTCCCGGGTTGCTGTCGTACTGGAACACGCGTTCCGAGCCGTCCGGCGTCACGAAGTGCAGGACGCTGACAGTCCTGACTCCGAGGTGCGCCAGCATGGGATCGATCGAGAATCGGGACCGCTCGCTGGAGATCGGGACCTCCATCAGGACGTCGAGCCGGAGCTGGTTCCACATGACGTCGGTTTCCGCGGGCAGCGGAGGCGACAGCACGGCCGCCAGCGCGGCGTCGAACGAGGCGAACGAACGGTCCGACGGGAGCGACACGCGGGTGGCGACGATGGTCTCCTCAGGCAGTTCCCGACCATCCTCGTA